>JBDUAY010000374.1:0-5841 GCA_040004415.1 Bacteroidota bacterium
CTGCCTGCCCGTTTTGCAATACCATGATGACCGATGGTGTAAAGAATAAAGAAAAAGAAAATGATGTGCAGGTACTTGATATTGCGGAGCTGATTGCTGCCAGCATGCAATAGTTTATGTAATTCTATGCCGGCGCCATTTTATCAACCCAAATAAAAAGCCTGGAACAATGATTAGCAGAAAGAGATTATTGATTGTCTTTTTATCTGTTTGCGGATTCACCATTGTTTACCTGTACTATGTCAAACAAGCGCGGCAGGCGTCTATCGCCAAATACTTTTCACATCCCCAATTGGGCGATATTTATAAAATGCGAAAAGACACCAGGGCTGAAGGTGTTACCATGTTTTATCTCAGGATCAAAGACATCGGCGAGCAAAGTATTTACTTCTATCCCAGCCGTATGCAAACAGGTGCCGTGAGTGATGTTTTTTTGAATCATTTTGATACAACCGGAACGGAAGTTTATACTAAAAAGGAACTGGCCGAAATTGTTGCGGGCAAATGGATGGTACAAAGCAAAAACAAAACTGAATTGCTCGAAATCGAGCGAAAATAATCCGGTTTTTTTCTTTTCAGCAACATTAAAAACCGAAAACTTTTAAATGATGTTTCTGTATTAATTTTGTGCAATGAATAATACTGATTACCGTCAATTATTACCCCGGTCATTTTCGGCAGATTCAAGGGTATGGATTTACCAGTGCAACAGAAAGTTTTCTTTGGGTGAAGCGATACAAATAGAAGATCTGCTGGCACAATTTATAGCCAACTGGAAAACACACGGCACACCAGTGACAGGATATGCTAATTTATTATTCGGGCAATTTATTGTTTTAATAGCAGATCAAACCGCTACCGGCATAAGCGGATGCAGTACGGATAGTTCTGTACGCTTAATAAAAGAAATAGAGGCCTTTTTTAACGTAACGTTGTTCGACCGGCAGTTACTCGCTTTTATTATAAAAGACAATATTCAGTTGTTACCGCTACCGCAATTACAATATGCCATTGATAACAATTTTGTGCAGCCGGATACCATCTACTTTAATAATCTTGTTCAGACAAAAGAAGAATTGGAGAAAAATTGGATGTTACCGGTGAGTGAAAGCTGGTTAGCTAAAAGATTTTCTTTTACAGCGCCTTCTTGTTAGCCTATTGTTAATCGAATCGCCCGCCCATCAACCCAAATTAAAAAGCGTTTATTTTAATGAAAAACTAATAAACAATGAAAAAGTATTTCTTCTCATTACTACTTACCGGGCTACTGCTTGCCGGCAACCACGGTTTTGCGCAAACGGCAACCACCCCGGCCCAAACCGCCGCTGATAAGAAGGCCGCGAAAGCACAGGCTAAAGCTGACAAGAAAGCCGCAGCCGATAAAGCCGCAGCGGATAAAGTAGCCGCTGATAAGGTAACTGCAGACAAAGCTGTGGTCGACAAAATGGCAGCGGACAAAGCTGCCAAAGCACAGGCCAAAGCTGATAAAAAAGCTGCAAAAGCGCAAGCAAAGGCAAACGCTGTAACTACGGTTACGCCTGTAACACCCCCTGCTACACCGCCGCCTGTGAGCGCCAAACCAACGACTGCAAAACCAGCCACAACTACGACAACTCCCGTTACTACTCCAACTGTAACAAAACCAGTTACACCAGCTAAAGTGACACCGGCGCCGGCCGTTAATCCGCCCAATACAAGTGCCGATAAAGCTGTGGGTACCGATGACAAAGGAAGAACCATTTATGAGGGTAAAAGGGGTGGCCGTTATTACATTAATAAAAATGGCAACAAAGAATATATTAAAAAAACGACTTAGCAGAATACAACAACAAACAACTGTTGAACAACTGGCCCGGACTAAAATTTTAGTCCGGGTTTTTATTTTATTGTAACAATTTTACCGTTTAGCCGACCTTCAACAGCGCAGGTATTAACATCCGTGGAAAAGATGTGTTTATATTACGAAAATGATCGTATTTTAGTATCAAAGTTATTTTTATGTCAGCACCCAAATATGTAAAGCCTACTGAAGGTGAATTGGAAATTCTGCGGGTAATATGGGATAAAGGTTTGGCCAGCGTACGCGATGTTCATGAAGAACTGGCTAAAACAAAAGATGTGGGGTATACCACGACCCTTAAACTTATGCAGATCATGAATGAAAAGGGCCTTGTGAAAAGGGATAAATCTACCCGGGCACATTTTTATACTGCTGCGGTTAGCCAGGAAAAAACACAGAAACACCTGGTAGCAAAAATGATTGATGGCTTGTTTGGTGGTTCACCAGCGCGCCTGGTTATCCAGGCACTTGGAAACTACAAAGCCAGTGAAGAAGAAATCGAGGAAATACAGCAACTACTCAATAACTTAAAAAAATAGTGGTATGTATTTTTTAGCTGCTTCGGCATTCCTGAAGGCCCTGGGATGGGCGCTGGTTAACAGTGTGTGGCAATTTGCCATTTGCTGGCTGTTGTACCGCACAGTTACTGCTGCGGGAAAAAATATTACCGCAACTATTAAACATAGCATAGCATTGTCGTTGCTTGCGCTCGGCACTGTATTTTTTATTGCTGAATTGTCCTGGAAGTTTTATGACGTAACTTCAATAGCTGGTGTAGCCATCACAAACCTGGTGGTGGAAAATAGTTCCTTGTACAATAGCTGGCAAACTGCCGGAGATTTCCTGGATACATTTATGCCCTATTGGTCACTGTTATACCTCGCTTGCATTGTTTTACTATTTATTAAGTTATGTTTTTTTGTGCGCCGTGCCGGTAGCCTGCAGCACAACGGCACTACTAAAATAAGTGCTGACTGGAGAATATATTTGAAAAACATTTCAGCGCAACTGGGCATTCAAAAAGAAGTCGGGGCTTTTCTTTCTATACATATAGATACACCCCAGGTAATTGGTTTTCTTAAACCGGTAATACTTATTCCGGCCGCCTGCCTGGTAAATTTAACCACGAAACAACTGGAAGCGGTTTTATTACATGAACTCGTACACATAAAACGCAATGATTACCTGGTAAATATGTTTGTTGCCAGTATTGAAATACTTTTCTTTTTTAATCCTTTTGTAAAACAGATCACCAATAATATCCGGAAAGAACGTGAATACAGTTGCGATGATATGGTTGTGCAGTTTCAATATCATCCGGGTGATTATGCTTCTGCATTACTTACACTGGAAAAAAACAGGCTCATTCCGGTTACATATGGTATAGCGGCCATTGGTAAAAATCAAAAACAATTGCTTACGCGTATTGAACGGATTGTTGGTATAAAAAATAAACAATCCAATTCTTATCAAATTTTTGCGGGGCTGGCTGCCCTGATGCTCCTGGGTTTTATTGCTACTATTCATCCTTCTAAAACATCGTTCGATGAATTTGCTCCGGGAATAATAGGGTTGGCAGATAATAATTTAACGGGCCGGCAATTCAGTAATGAGACGACTACTACTATAAAAAATAAAAATGTATCAGTTGGCAATGCTGATAAGCAAACCAGTGCTGTTAAAAATAAAATTGATCGTCCGTCAGCTGTCAAAAATAATGATGCCGCAAATGCAGATCCAGATTTGTTTACCGAAGCCGCTTTTGCAGACAATGATAATAATGCAGATGATCATGTGATAAATGCCGCCACAAAGGAGGCAAGGGATTTTTCATTACCACAAAAGCAAATAGCTGATTTGCCGGAGTCACCGGATGCGTCCTCCAATGCTCCGGAACCTTATGTGCCATCAAATAGTTTTTCTTACCAGGTTATTCAGGATACGTCCATACCAAAAATAAAAGGCGAAACATATGCTGAACGCAAGGCAAGAGAGGCCCAGATAAAAGCGCAAAAGGCGATGGCAGAAATTAACTGGCAAAAAATTGAAAAAGACTTTAAATACAATAAGTTGGGCCTGGCGAAACTTAAAAAAGAATTGACAGTACAATTACAAAACCTGAACTGGCAAAAGATAAATGCTGACGTTCAAAATCAATTGAACGGGGAACAGATTGAAGCATTGCAGGAAACCATTAAACAGAACCAGGTAATTAAGGAATACCAGCAAACGGAAGCATATTATGAAGCGCTGCATAAAAACCTGGCTGAGCAGGCTCAAGTTATTAAAATCAGTCATCAGCGTGCCGTGGAAAATCAAAAGACTGTAGAAGAACAGCAAAAGAAATTGCAGGCTGAAATGAGAAAAAAGCGGATAATATATCTTTAATCATTTTGCGTCCCTCATTGGTTCTCCGGCACGATCTATGGCTCCAAATACGATTGGCTGCACCAACACCCGCAGGTTTCATGCGGTACTGAATCACGAACTACCAGCACTCAAGTCTCACGGGCTTAATGATAATACACATTTTTGTATTTATTCTCCTACATTCGTGCTAATTACATGTTTATATGAAATTAGAATTGCTTGATTTTATTGAGCTGGAGAACTACCCTACCGGCTCTGGCATTGAGTTTTATGACGATAAGATCTATATAATTGGAGATGGTTCACGCGATTTGCTGGTAATGAGCAAAAAATGGAATAAGCCCACGCTTATTAACCTGTTTGACACTGCAGAGAAAAAAAATCCCAAATCCCTGACTTCTGAGCTGGAAACCATGACCGTATTGTCTGTCGACAAAAAACTGCATCTGCTAATAATAGGCTCCGGCGCAAACGATAAAAAAAGCAAGGCCCTTCTTTTAAATCTTAAGAACAACGCCAAAACCTGGCTGGATCTAAGCGTTTTCTACAATAGAATTCGTGCCTCAGGCATACCAGACCTCAATATAGAAGGAATTGCAGAAGTATACGATTACCTGGTACTGGTCAATCGCGGAAATGCGGCTAACCCGGTCAACCATCTCATAATAACCAAATCAGATTTTTGGAAAAACCAGGAAAAGGCAAGCTTGCAAACCATTGTTGTTGATTTTGAATCCGCCGGGGATATTGCCGGCATGGGTATTTCTGGTTTAACATACTCCGACAAGCACGAAGATTTGTTTCTAACCATAGCTACAGAAAAGATTCCCACAGCAACAGATCCGGGCACAGTTGGAAAGAGCTACCTGGCTGTCATTGAAAATCTGTACCGGAAAATAGGCCGTGAAAAAGGTAAGATTAAAGTAAACCAACTAATCGATTTAACTGCTGTCAACAAAGACTTCAGGGGTTTTGACGTTGAATCGGTGTGCATACAATCGCAAAAAGATCATAGCGTGAAATTGCAACTGGTAGCCAATAATGACACCGGCAGACCTTTTCTTTTTAAAGTTGGATTGGATTGGTGATCCCTGGTCAAACTGCCGTATTCTTTTTTTACATCCAGCCCAGCGAAGGTTCCAACGACTACAGTAGTTTGCATCAATAGCCGAAATCAAATATTTTCAATATTATTGGACCAGTCAGCCAGATTATTTTATCATTATTTTTATTGTTGAAATGATGCGGTTATATCTTTTATACGTTATCCTTTTCCTGTTTTGTTACGCCAATCTTTCAGCACAAAGAAGTACTACAACTCACGGACCGGTTACAGTATACAAATCTCCGGTCATTAAAGGCATCTATCAATTTCCCATGTTTACAGATGGCACTGTAGTTTTACGCAATGGAATCGTTTATGCCGCACAATTAAATTACAATGTGCTGGGCGATGAAATGCAATTTATCAATGAAAAGGGCGACACACTTGGAATTGCGGATCCGCTTACCATTAATTTTATCAGCCTGCAGGATCATAAGTTTTATTATGAAAAAGATCATTACCTGCAAACCATCAGTACAGAAAAAGATAACCCCGATGTTACACTTGCCTGCAGCCGGCAATTCTT
>JBDUAY010000375.1:0-5823 GCA_040004415.1 Bacteroidota bacterium
TTGTTGTGTTTTTGTTTTCTCTGCGTCTTTAGAACTTTGCTGTCTTTGCGTGAAAAGGTCTGAACTGGGATGTATGTGATGTGAGGGATGTATAGGATTTGGTTGTTGTGTTTTTGTTTTCTCTGCGTCTTTGGTGTCTTTCCGTGAAATAGTCTGTGTAGCATATGTAGGATATTTAGGGTAGTGCTGAACTTTCTTTCCGGAAGCAGCTTGTAAACTATAACTATGTTTCATAACAAGAAATCAGGCATCATTACTCCCCGGTAAATGCAGCTTTTCTTTTTTCCAAAAATGCGGCTGCACCTTCTTTGGCATCTTTGGTATCAAACAATTCACCAAAAGCCAGTACTTCTTTTGCTAATCCATTATCAGCACCATATGCTGCCATATTTGTAAGTGCAATTATATGCTTAATAGCAATAGGCGCTTTGGAGTTTATTATCTGCAAGATTTCTTTTGTTTTATCCAGCAATGCTTCAGCCGAAGTAATATAATTTACCAGTCCCAATTGTTTTGCTTCATTTGCATCAATCATATTTGCCGTCATCATCAATTCCATCGCTTTCCCCTTCCCAACCAATTGCGTCAAACGTTGTGTTCCACCATAGCCCGGTACAAGTCCGAGGTTTACTTCCGGCTGACCAAATTTTGCGTTTTCACTGCATAGTCTAAAATGACAAGCCATCGCTAACTCACAGCCACCACCCAGGGCAAAACCATTCACAGCGGCAATAATTGGTTTTGGACTATTCTCAATTTTGCTAAATACCAGATCCTGCCCCTTCTGCGCCAGTGCCTGCCCGGCTTTACCATCAAGCGATATAAATTCACTAATATCTGCTCCTGCTACAAATGCTTTTGGTCCACTACCGGTAATCACAGCGCTTCTTATTTCCTGGTTGGTATACACTTCGTCAATGGCAGTGCCAAGTTCTTCAATAACAACTTTATTAAGTGCATTTAACTTATCCGGGCGATTGATGGTAATAATGAAAATGCCGTTATCCAATGAAGTAAGAAGTGTGTTATAATTGCTCATTGATTATTTTTTAGATTTCTTAGTTCTTCAAGTCTTGCAATATCAAATAAATCTTTTTGCCGTGTTGAGCGGAGTTTGATGTCTTTCAAAAAATTATATGGAACGATCGGCAGCGTAACGTCCGGGGAAACGGAATGTGAAATGGATTCTTTTTCCGCTTCATCAAAACTTATATTCTTATGTACGATGGTAAGTACATCAATAATATTTGGCGGGCTTCCCAAAGAACACATAAAGTACGTTGTAAAATCCTCGCCTTTTATGGCATCCGTCTCGCTTTCAGAATAGTTCATACAGCGAAGTGTGTTTAAAAAAGCTGTTTTGTTTTCAGCAGTTGGCGCAATCCAGATATCCATATCTTCAGTGGACCTGTGGTAGCCGTAATAATTAACCGCGTATCCGCCTATGCACAAGTAACGTAAATTGTTTTTGCCGGCACATTTTAAAAACAGGAGAAATTCTTCATTTTCAATGTCCATAAGCAAAGTGCTTTCTGATAGTTATTTTTTTTAAAGGGATTGTTTCAGAATAAATGTTATTTTTCTTTTGAATTTTTGCAAGCGCCTGCAATCTTTCGGAAGGCGTCAAATGAGCAAAATATTCCAGGAAATACATTTCCTGTTCTTCAAATGACTTAAATACGCGGATTGATTTTTCCATGTGTCAAAGTTAAAAATTGTTTTATCGGATGAAGATCACCTCCATGCTAATTTTTTGAAAAAATTATCCCTGTAATCGTCGTAAAATTGTTTGGGGTTCGCCTTATAGCTGAACTTTTTTTTAGCAATGAAAATTAAAAATCCCTGTTTTTCGCAACCCATTCCCGTATGTATTCTGCTATTTCTGCAGTGGTTGTGCCGGGTGCAAACAATTTACCAACACCCATATCATTTAATGATTTCATATCGTCTTCAGGAATAATACCACCACCAGTTAACAATACATCATCCATCTTTTTCTCTTTCATCAAATTAATTATTTTAGGAAAAATGGTGTTGTGTGCGCCACTTAAAATGCTGATGCCGATTGCATCAACGTCCTCTTGTAATGCTGCATTTACAACCATTTCGGGCGTTTGCCGCAAGCCGGTATAAATTACTTCCATGCCCGCATCACGCAGCGCCGCTGCGATTACTTTAGCACCACGATCGTGCCCATCCAGGCCGCATTTAGCTACCAAAACCCTGATAGGTCTTTTGTTTACAGCCTGGTTGATCATGAAATATTTTTAATTACACTCAAAAGTACACAATCAAATACAGAACAGCCTATCGTAATTGCTGCAACTTTTGCAGCATTAATTGGCCATGGGTTAACTTTCTCAACCTGTCATCTAATCAACCCTTCAACCAGCAGCCTACCATTTTACCTTTGCCTTATCCTTCTCTAATTTTTCAATCATAAACTTTTTAAAAGTGGTATCGGCACCTTTCAGAACAATAATCAGGTCACCTTTCTCCCGCGCGTACTTGCTGGTAACACTGTCCATTAAAACAGCCGTAATAAAATTTTTGATAAATGGATGTTGCATTTCCTGTTCATCGTCTGTCAAAAGCACCACGTTGTCAAAATCTAATTTGTCCGGAATCCAGTATAAAAAACTTGCGTTATCGCTATATGCTTCGGGAATTTTATATTGCGGTCCATAATAATTTACAGCTCCGGCCTGGCCGTAATTATCACAAAACAAAATGGTTCGTTTCTTTTCATTGCTGTCGAGTGTATTATAAGCGAGCGTCATTTTTTTTGCCATTTCCTCCCAACCCAGCATGTCCGAAAAATCTTGTGGCAGCGGATGATTTTTTAAATCCTCCCATTTTAGAACGCCGGTCTTCTCTACGTGGTGCGCTTGATAATAAGCAACTAGTTTTGTGGGTTCGAAAATGGGCAATGCAACCGGAAGCGATATATAGCCCAGCAATGCTGCAATAAGAACAAACACATAACGCAGTACCTTAAAACGGACAGCTGTTAATTGTTCCAGTTGAAATGCGCCAAATGCAAAAAGTATTGGATAAGCACCCAGCGCATAATAATTTTTTCCATGGCCGGTTAAAAGTAATGCAATGACAGAAACGTATGCCCATCCCACGAAGCGGTATTGCGTTCCTTTAGGTGAAAAACCAACCCACAATAATCCGGTTACCCAAATAAATACACACGGGAGATTCATAATAAGCTGGTCAGTTAAAAAACTGGCCGGACTTACATATTGCAATTGTGTTTGTTGCAATTTCTTCATATGGAATACTACCGGGAAGTGATGCTGGTACTGCCAGAGAAGATTAGGTAAAAAAATGGTAAAGGCCAATAAACATGAAAAGTAAAAATGCTTGTTGGTAAATATTGTTCTATGCTTTGTAAGCAATAAGCCAATTAAAATGCTCAGTACAAAAAAAGAAACAGAATATTTACTCATCATGCCCATTCCAACGCTTAATCCAAAAATATACAGCCATTTTGTTTGTTGGGTTTGAACAAAAGAAATGATACTCCAGGCAATAAGTGTCCAGAAAAATATTTCAAGAAAATTGGGTTGAAATAAAAAATGTACACGCAGATAAGCACCAGTTATAAATGCCAAAAATCCAAGAAATATAGCGAAATGTTTTCCGCCAAGCGAGCAAATTGTTTTTGCAACGATAATAAAAGTTAGTGCACCAAATAAAGAAGGCCAGAATTTTATCCAGAAAAAACCATCACCACAAATATGTACTAACCAAGCAAAAACAGATAATAACGGCGGTACTTCCATGAAGCCCCATGCCATGTGATGGCCCTCTGCGAGGTATAGAAATTCATCGCGGTGCGGCTCATAATAAGAACTTTGTAACAAAAATGGCAGAATGAACTTAATCAGTGCCAACACAAATATTAATACTTGTAATGATGTTATTTTCTTCATTGCTCCGAAAAGATACAACAGCTTTTTAAGCGCAACAAACCAAATTCTACTGGCACTGTGTATTCAAAAACTTTAGGGTGGCCCGGTTATAATCGCTGTACATCTGGTGATCAGACACTGCCAGATCAATTTGCTCTGTAACAAAAAGTATCTGCAAAACAGGTAAGCTGTTCAACTGCGGAAAAGAGGCGGGATTGGATTGATATGCGGTGGTTAATGCATCCGAATAACCAATGAAATAATTTTTATTATCCAAATAGCCCTTGCTTTTTAGTTCATTAAAAACGGCGGTTGACTTTAAAATGCTGATATCGCCCCGCCGGGCAAAACGATCTGGATACAACGGCGAACGTTCTTTTATAAAATATTTGCTGCAAATATTACGACTGGTTAATGTTTGGGAATTTGTTAGCGCGTCTGCATTGCCTTGGGGCCCTACGTTAGGATTGTTATCAAACCGCGCCATGCAAAATTGAAATGGCGTAACGGAGTTTTGCGCCACCACGCCACCCGCCGGTGCGCAATAACTAATGCCTGCCTTGTATTTGTAAACGTAAGAAAGCGATGCTGAGAAATTACCTCCATCGCTCATGCCCGCTGAATAACGGAGTTTGCTTCTGCTGGTAATGCCGCGGTTATAAAAGGTATCAGTAATAATCCTGATGTTGGCATAATCTATATTGTTAACGGTATCTACCGGTGTTGAAGTCCATCTTATTTTTCCGTCTCCATTAGCATCAATACCGGTAGTTGATTCTTCTGCTTCGGTAATAATTACGCCAAAATTATCATTCACCAAATCTTTGTACAATTGCGTAAATTCATAACTGTTGACAAGATTTTTTGCAGTGCCACCGGTACCATGCAACAGGTAAACAAATCCTTTATGGCCCGCCGGGAAATAATAGTAAACCGGCTTTAACCTGTCGCGGCCGCGTATTTGCTCATACTGTAATGTAAAAGAAGGAATTGTTTTGAGGCTGCCGGTTACCGTTACATTTTTTGCAGGCGCAATAAACCAGGTATGCCATTCCAGTGGTGCATTCAGCAAGCTAAGATCCGGACTGCTCCAGGTATCAAACAACTGATTATCTCCATATCCATCACTGAAAATATGGACTGTATCACCTGCTTTATATTTGCCACTTCCATAGCCATTGATAATACTTACTACAGAACTATCTGTAATAGCAGGTCCTGTATTTGTTGAATTATTTTTACTGCATCCTGCAATTAAAAACAAGCATACAAAAGGCAGTATTTTTTTCATAACGATTAGGACGTAGTAATGCAAAAAGAGTTTAACGGCAGCAAAGAAATATTATTGCTGCATTGGTACACTACTATTAAGCTTGCTGGTATTTATTTTCAGGCATTCCACGGTTAAAACTTTTTTTCTTTCCCTGCTTGCAGGTGTCATCCTGTTAATTCTTTCGTCTTTGTTTCTTACAATTCTGCGCATACACACTACGGGCGTACTTACATGTTGCATTGGTTGGTTTTTGTTTTTTGTAGTGATTACATCCACCATTTATTATAGCAAGGTTAGAAATGCTGTGAATGGCATCGCACTTAACCTGGCCGCATTCTTTACGGCTTTTTTCCATTGGTGCTAACCGCTTTGTATTACCAATTGCTGAGAGATAATGATAATTTACAACGCAATAATATAATTGATCTGCAGAAATGTAACAATGAAAATGCGCATTATGTGGCAGCAGAAATTGGCGGCGTTATACCTTTGCTTTTTTAATGGAGACCATTTTTAAACGGCTTTACCGTACCTGGTATGCGTTACCAGAAGCGTAAGCAGCATGGCGTATTTTTGTATAGAGTATCCAGACCATGGGCATTAAATACTCTATATCATTTCCGCTGT
>JBDUAY010000376.1:0-5814 GCA_040004415.1 Bacteroidota bacterium
AACCATGGATTGAACGCCATTAAACCAGCCGTTAAAAATACCATGGTAATTAAATCCTGTACCTGTGTAAGCACCTGCGATAACAATATGGTGCGACCAATCGTTTGTTGCCGAGCCCTTTCCAGTTTATCATAGAAAGCAGAATCTTCGAACTGATCTAAATCCAGTGTGGCAGCGTGCTGCATGATTCTTACAGAAGTATAATTAGAAAATAGATCGCCCAGCAAACTATCTACCAGCGATATTGTGCGGCTTAACGCATCCGATATAATAGCAAGTGCAAATTCTGCCGCCACCAGTTTCCATAAAAAATCATGATTAGCACTATGGTTTTTGCTTAACAGCACCACTTCATCAATAATAAGTTTGCCCACATATAAAATAGCAACTGGCACGGCCGAACGGAACAATCTCAATGCTGCATTGAGAATAGTAAACCAATGATTGGTTTGCCACACCAGTTTAAAAAATCGGGGCAGGTTGCCCAACGCTGCAAATTTTTCTTTCAGTGTAGGCTTGGCGATTTCTGCCACGGCAGGTTTTTGTACATCACGTGCAAAACTTGATTTGCTCATGCGCTAAATTAGGCAAAAGATGATGTTGGAATTGTTGAAAAAGAATTTATGTTCCTGGTAAATACTATCAATTTAAATCAAAAACAAAACCACCGTAAATTTTTCCATTCAAAATACCTGATTTTCCTTTTCTTTTTTCATTGACCATCCAGTTATTATCATTTATATAGGCAATTCTGAAATATTTAATTTTAAAGGCAAGTGAATAACTCAGTTGTTTAACGGCAAATCCCGCAGAGATCAATGCATTGTTAAAAGGAACGTAGTTAGCCCCAAATGTTGCATCATAAAAACCGTCTTCTGTAAACAACGCGTCAGCACCCACATTGAGCCGTTGCCATTTGTATAACAGGCCCAGCCCGGCGGAACGTTGCGTTTGCATCGGCTTAATTGCTTGTCCCGGAACAAATGCATCAGCATATAATTTTGTACCCGCCAGGTTCATGAAATTAATACCCAGCTGAAACGAACTATTAATTTTATAGGTTGCAGAAATGTCGATATCAATATGTTGTTTTTTAATACTGGTATCTACAATATCACTGGCGTCTGTTGCAAATACTTTATAGGGAACATTGAAATTTTGCCAGATAGATTTTATGGTAAGTGCAATACTGAATTGCTTATTCACTTTATATACGGGGCTAATGAATGCAGCAAATTCCCTGAGCTTCATGCTAAGTGAATCCACTTCTTTTGCGGGGTTTGCAATATTGTCTGTGTTGATGAAAAATGAATTCCTGAATTCATCCTGCTTCGTGTAAATAAATCCGCCACCCAATGAAATTTTATCGGTAAGCCTTGCATATCCACCCGCTTTAATATTATTTTTTAGATTGGTGAGTAAACTTATGTTGTTGGGCTTTCTGCTATTGGCAATAGCAGATGGGTTCCAAAAAACTGCTTCCGACATATCCCTGGAAGGAGAAAAATTGAATCCTGTATTGGCGGATTGCATTAATGGAGAAGCCAGTAAAAAATTACCATAATGAATTTTGCCGGGCAATAATTTTTGCAACTGAAAATTTCCTGCCGGAGCCGCTGCTACAACCGCAACCAGGTTTGTTAAGAAGTTGAGGGCGGCAGGGGCACCGGTAAGTGCTGTAGCCGCCGATACTTTGTCAAGATCCTGCGCAGGTTGCTTTACCACTGCATTTAATAAACTGTCCGCCGCAAACGGTTTCAGCTGCGCTTTTTCACAATCAGCATTCAGCATCCAATCTTTTACGGTTACGTATTTTTTGGTATCATCCCTGTTTTGGCGATCCTGGTCTTCAGAAATAAAGACCCGCCTCGCGATTTCTTTGCAAGACGTGCATCGAGAAATAACATAGATGGTGACAGTCTTATCCTGCAATGTTGTAATAGGAACGCCCGTATTAAATTCAAAATAACCTGCGGGCCTGGTCACCGTGATCGCAGACTTTGCCGGCAAAAAGGTAGGAACCACAATAACATTTTCTGCTCCTTTCGTAGAATTTGCATTCTGGTTCAGGCAGGTTATTTTCCCTTTTATGATTAGCGGTTGACCATACGTGTTACCAATAAATAAAAGCAGTACACAGAAAATAATAATATTTTTCATGGTTGGGAAATTAATTTTTTTTGGCAGGATTTAAAAAAATATCCTCATTTTTAATGTCGGGCGCATTAATGCGCAATGAAATGGTTTTGTCTTCATAATCAGGATGCGACGTGGTGATGTTGATCTCGTCGCCCAATGTATATTCTTCCAATCGCAGGTTGTAGGTACCATCCGTAATAGACATTGCATAATATCTTGTTCCATCTACATTTATTTCCACTCCTTTAATCGGCATTTCTGCCGCGGTTTTTACCTTACCGGAAATAAATACCACGGTAGTAAGTGGCAATATAAGTTCGAGCGGTTTTTCATTCACCAGCAATGTATCGTAATGTTTGGTGGCATAACCAGGGCTGGATACTTCTATTTTCATTTTGTTGCTGGCCATCTCCGCTGGTATGCCGGTAAATAATGCTTGTCCCATTTTATCAATAGACTGGGTACGGATATATTCGTTCAGGTATATTTTTACTTCTCCGTCGGTGATGGGGGTTTTCTTCCAGTCGAAGATCCTGATAGTAATTATTCTTTCCGTATGATGTGGATGCAGAAAAAAACCACCCAGCAAAATCAGGAACAACGCGGTAACGGGTCCTGCTATTTTAAATCTTATATCCTGCCATTGCTGTTTTACAACGGCATAGGTATTCATTGATCCGTAAATAAGTGCCCCTATTGCAACACCAAAAAGAATCAGCACCGGGTAAAAGTGCGCATGGGCCGCTGCATCGTCTCCATTGTCTTTTACCTGGTGCAGATAATAATAAACTGCTGCGATGGAGCCAATCAATCCGATGCCCGCTATGATTGAATATAAGGTAATGGCTTTGCGGTTGACTGGCTTCGGTTCAATCGTATTATTGTCCTGGTTATTGTTTTTTGAAATAGTTGAACTGGCTTTGGGGTGCAGAATATTATCAATGGCTGTATAAAGAAATGGCAATTCGGGATGGTTGCGGTCGCCTGTCCAGCCGAACAATAGAGAAGATTCAATTCTTTTAAATGCGAGTGGCAGTGCCACCTGTTCAAGCTCTACCGGTACCAGTTTATTTTTTTGTGCTGCTTCCAGTGCTTCATTTTTCACCCATTCAGAATTGATGGATCGTTGTGTCCATATTACCAGCACGCAGCGGGCGTTTTGCAATTCCGTTTCTATAACCGTATCATATTTTTGGCCGATGGGGATCTGCCTGTCCCACCAGACCGACCAGCCTTTGTCTTCCAGCAGCGCGGCAAGCTCGCGCACGATGGTTTTATCGTCACTGGAATAACTAATAAAAATGTCTGCCATACAGAACCTTGTTTGAATGAGTTGGGATTACCGGCCGTTTTCTTACTATGTACAGGATTGAACGGATACAAATAATTATTTGCCCGTTCTGCAGTTTTCAGGTGTGGATAGCCGTGGGCATAAAGCCGCGTTTAAAGATACAAAGATATGTGGCAGGTAGAGATACTACAAAGTGGTAGGGGGAGGGAGGTTTCCGAAAAATATTTTTTCCTGGTATACATGCCTGCATCGACGTTGACCATGGAGGTTGATCATCGACATGACCATTGGCATTGGCGTTGGTATTGATGTTAGTATTGACGTTGGTATTGACGTTGGTATTGACGTTGACCATTGGTTTCACCAACGGTTACTGATATTCAAGCCTTGTCAGGCTTTGACGTCTGCAACTGTTTATAGCATTGATCCAGCAGATGAGTGGTTGCCAGATGTTGCATCATTTGCTTAAGAAAAGACCCATTTTACAGGCGACGTGTTAAAGACATCATCAATCATTGAGGCTAGCGCAAGTGTGTTCAACGACTAATGAATGCAAGTTTATGCCTGATGAAAGATAGTTGAACCAACTTGTGCCGTATAAAAGACTTCCTGAAAAATCAGTACACATGATGCCGGCCAATTGCTACGCTGGCGCAAGTGTTTCGCCGGTTGGATGTCATTATTATTTTTAAAACTGTTCCGGCGAACAACTTGTGCCGTAATAAAGCCAGATTTTTGATTTTCAGGTGACATATCCTGTAAGCATGATGCGCGGGACATCATCAATCATTTTTTTGCCGGGGGATAAACAATGTGAAGCTTATTGTCTTTTTCAAACCCGATATCAATATGTAGATTGATTGACAACAGATCCAGAATGAGGCTGAGCATAGCATCTTCAATTTTATGATTTGTTTTGACAGATGATTCATAATTTTTCTTTACAAATAAAGTGTAAATGAAATCGTCCTCATACTCGTAGGAATTTTTTTCAAGCCGTATAATCATTCCTAACACCGACGATTCATAGTAAGTTCCGTCAAATACATTCAGACTATCGCCTTCTAAAATATTTTCAATATCCAAAGTGCGGAATATTGCTTTTGCAACTTCTTCAAAACTGCCTTCTAAATTGAAGAATAAGGGGTTCATAAGTTAAAAAGGTATCTATTACAAGAGTTCAGTTTTCAAAAACCTCAATTTCGGGAACATCTTTCAATGCAGTTTTTAGCAGATGAAACAAATAAATGTCTATTCGAATGTCGTTGTATTTGACGCCAATAATATCTACGCATGGAGCAATAGACAAATTAAATCCACTATTTTTATCGAAGCCGGCATACCCATCAAGAACTATCTTTAATCCAAGAATCGGAGATTGAATAAAAATGGCAGGAATTTCTTCATGAATTTCTAAATCTTTTCCTCCAAACTCTAGACTTCCGAATAAGCGATCAGAAATAATTTTGCCCACCTCCTCAAGCGTAAGCACGGATTTGAGGGAAACATATCCAACTATAAAAGGCACTTTTGAATTCATAGAAGCTCAATTAAAATGTTTTGTAACCATTTTTCTTTACAATTGATTTAAATTCTTTTTTTGTAAAAACTCTAAACGTAAAAGGTTTATTTACTTCTGTTCTATATCCAGGTATCTCTTTAAAAATGTTTTCAAGTGTGCTTGACAAACCTTTCAAATCAGAAATCTTTCTCCCATCCCTAAATCTAGAATCGCCGATTTGTTTGGCTAATTTGTCACTCACAATAAACCCGTCTACGTCAAAATCCAACGGGTTGAAAGGTGCGCCTGTTTTATATTTTACTCCTGTAGCAAGAGACCCCCTATACCCGACAATTGCTTTAGCATCAAGTTCTTTAATTGTTCCAGAAGAAGAAAATAAGGCATCGACTAAAGATGCAATTCCTTCTCTGGTGGTTAACCTGGAAGCTCCTTCAATTAGACCTTTTACTTCACCTTCTCCACCAGCATAGGATACAAGATCCAAAAACGGCAAAGCAAGATGATTCGCAAATGCTTTCCAGGTCTTATTGTTTGCAAGCCTTGTCAGTGGCTTAGGAGACCCATCAGCGTTAAAGCCATCTCTGTCGTACCATATTTCCGTATTCGCCCTTTGTGTTTGCTTTTCGAAGTCAGTTTTAGGTTCCCATTTCGTTGAAACATATGTTGGCTGCGTGTTCAGGTGCGCAAATTGATTCATCATATGAACAAAAGGCGCATCCGCCTTTTGCTGAAGAATTATATTTGGGTTGTCGGGGTATAGTTGTACAGCCGTTTGGTCTATTTTGAAAATTCCTACTTTACCTGCTGGTGACCATTCTAAGCCGTCCTGATCTACGCCAGAGATTGGGCTATTAGAACTAAA
>JBDUAY010000049.1:0-19500 GCA_040004415.1 Bacteroidota bacterium
AAACTGGTGTTGTCTTTGCTACGAGCGGTCCCGGTGCTACTAACCTGGTAACTGGTTTAGCAGATGCCATGATCGATAGTACGCCCGTTGTTTGTATAACCGGCCAGGTGTTTGCGCATTTGCTGGGAACAGATGCCTTCCAGGAAACCGATGTGATAAATATTACCACACCGGTAACCAAATGGAATTACCAGGTAACCGATGCAACCGAAATACCAGAGGTGCTGGCCAAGGCATTTTATATTGCTGGAAGCGGAAGGCCCGGCCCTGTGTTGATTGATATTACCAAAAATGCGCAACTGCAGAAATTTGATTACGCCGGTTATAAGAAATGTGAATACATCCGCAGTTACCGACCCAGCCCAATTGTACGTAAAGAATACGTCGAAGAAGCTGCGAAACTGATCAACGAAGCAAAAAAACCATTTGTTATTTTCGGACAAGGTGTTATTCTTGGTCATGCAGAAAAAGAATTTATCGCCTTTATTGAAAAATCCGGTATACCTGCTGCCTGGACCATTATGGGTATGAGCGCGATACCGACCAATCATCCGCTGGGCGTTGGTATGCTGGGTATGCATGGTAATTACGGGCCCAATGTATTGACCAATGAATGTGATGTGTTAATTGCCATCGGCATGCGTTTCGATGATCGCGTTACGGGGCGGTTGGATAAATATGCAAAGCAGGCTAAAGTAATTCACCTCGATATTGATCCGTCAGAAATAGATAAGAATGTGAAATCAACGGTGCCGGTTTGGGGCGATTGTAAAGAAACGTTACCGATGCTGACTAAGCTGATTGATCAGAAAGCGTATCCGCAATGGTTACAGCAGTTTAAAGATTACCAGAAAAAAGAAGAAGATAAAGTCATTCATACTGAACTGAACCCATCTACCGAAATACTTACGATGGGCGAGGTAATAAAAGAATTGAATGTCTTAACGGGTGGCGATGCCATCATAGTAACGGATGTGGGTCAGCACCAGATGGTAGCCTGCCGCTATGCAAAATTTAATAAGAGTAACAGCAATATTACCAGCGGTGGATTGGGTACGATGGGTTTTGCATTGCCTGCGGCGATTGGTACTGCTTTTGGAGATCCTTCCAGGCCAACGGTTGCAATTATTGGGGATGGCGGTTTCCAGATGACGTTGCAGGAACTTGGTACGATTATGCAGTTTAAGCCCCATGTAAAAATCATCATTCTTAATAACCAGTTTTTAGGAATGGTGCGCCAGTGGCAGCAATTGTTTCATGAAAAAAGGTATTCGTTTGTAGATATCACCAGCCCTGATTTTGTACAGGTTGCTAAAGGTTTCGGTATTTCAGGAAAAAGCATTTCCAGGAGGGAAGACATTGTAAACTCGTTAAAGGAAATGCTGGGTCATGATGGAAGCTTTTTACTGGAAATAATGGTGGGCAAAGAAAACAATGTGTTCCCGATGGTACCGCAGGGTCGTGGCGTGGCAGAAATTATTTTAAGCAAAGAAGAATTGTAATGACGGCAACAGAAAGTATACATATTAAATGGGATTCTTCCTTGTATGATAACAAACACGATTTTGTTTTCAAATACGGAGAAGATCTAATTAATCTTTTGCAACCAAAGAAGGACGAACATGTTCTTGACCTCGGTTGCGGTACAGGTTATTTATCGGGCGTAATTGCTGAGTCAGGAGCGGTTGTAAGCGGGATAGACAGTTCGGCCGATATGATATTAAAAGCGAAAGAAACATATCCCGGAATTAATTTCAGTGTTCAATCTGCAACTGAATTTGTTTCTGCAAACAGTTTTGATGCAATTTTTTCAAATGCGGTTTTGCATTGGATAAAAGAGAAAGAACAGGTTATTGACTGTATGTTTCGTAACCTTAAAGAGAATGGACGGCTGGTACTTGAAATGGGTGGAAAACGAAACGTGGAAGGCATTATCATAGCGTTAAAAGAGACGCTGCTTAAATACGGATTTAATAAACAAGCAGCTACTGAACAATGGTATTTTCCATCACTGAGTGAATATACCGGCTTGCTGGAGCAAAGAGGTTTCAGGGTAACCTATGCGGCACATTTTAACAGGGAAACAGCATTGAACAACACGGAGCATGGAATCAAAGACTGGATAAAAATGTTTGGGACCACTTATTTACAGGACATTGGTACAGTAACACTGGAGAATGTGTTAACCGAAGTAGAAAATAAACTCAGGGTAACACATTTCAGGGATAACAAATGGTTTGCTGACTACAAAAGATTGAGGGTCGTAGCGGTGAAGAATGTTTGATAGCCGTACGGTAAAAAATTCAATAAAAGATTTAAACTATTACATGAAACAGGAATATACCATCTCAGTTTATACGGAAAATCATATTGGTTTACTGAACCGTATTGCCATTATCTTTTCCCGCAGGAAAATAAATATAGAAAGCCTGAATACGTCACCGTCAGAAGTTCCGGGCATTCACCGTTTCACCATTGTAATCAATGAAACAGAAGAGGTGGTTAAGAAGCTGGTACGGCAGGTGGAAAAACAAGTAGAAGTTTTGAAAGCATACTATAACACCAATGAAGAAATCATCTGGCAGGAGCTTGCGTTGTATAAGGTTCCCACAGAAATTATTACTGAATCTGTGAAAGTAGAAAGGTTGTTGCGCCAGCATGGTGCAAAAGCTGTAGTGATCAGAAAAGATTATACGGTTTTTGAAGTAGCCGGCCAGCGTGAAGAAACAGACAATATGATCAAAGTACTGGCGCCATACGGGTTAATAGAATTTGTACGCAGCGCAAGGGTAGCTATTATAAAAGCATCCAACGGTTTTCATGAAAAATTAAAAGAATTCGAAGCGCTGAAACCGGGTTCTGAGATAGTTAATAATGAATTTTTGAATCAACAGGAAGAGGTGTTTTCAATGTAAGTGCCTGAGAAATCAATAATTGAAATCAGGCGGTATTGTCTTACACTGTTAACGCTGTGCGACTAAAAAATATAACATACACTCTTTTATTAAACAATGCTAAGGAAATAAGACGGGTAGCGATTCCTTTCTTTTTATCCTGGCTCAAAAAAAACAAGATGGCAAAATTAACTTTCGGCGGCGTAGAAGAAAACGTAGTAACTCGTGAAGAGTTCCCGCTGGCAAAAGCTCAACAGGTTTTAAAAAACGAAGTGGTAGCAGTAATTGGTTATGGGGTACAAGGGCCTGGCCAGGCACTTAACCAGAAAGATAATGGGATCAACGTAATTGTTGGTCAGCGTAAAAATTCCAAAAGCTGGGATAAAGCCGTGCGAGATGGTTTTGTACCAGGTCAAACATTGTTTGAAATTGAAGAAGCGCTGGAAAAAGGTACTATCATTTGTTATTTACTGAGTGATGCTGCGCAAATTGCTATGTGGCCGACTGTTAAAAAGAATCTTACGCCAGGTAAGGTATTATACTTTTCCCATGGTTTTGGTATCACATTCAATGAACAAACGGGTATCATTCCGCCAAAAGATGTGGATGTTGTTTTGGTAGCGCCAAAAGGTTCAGGAACATCGCTTCGCCGTATGTTTTTACAGGGCCGCGGCTTAAATAGCAGCTACGCTATTTTCCAGGATGCAACCGGTAAAGCAAAAGAAAAAGCAATTGCATTGGGCATTGCAGTTGGCAGCGGATATTTATTTGAAACAGATTTTAGAAAAGAAGTGTATAGTGATCTTACCGGTGAACGTGGTACGCTGATGGGTGCTATACAAGGCATCTTTGCCGCACAGTACCAGGTATTGCGCGATAAAGGACATACCCCTTCTGAAGCATTCAATGAAACAGTGGAAGAACTGACACAATCATTGATGCCATTGGTTGCAGAAAATGGTATGGACTGGATGTATGCAAATTGTTCTACTACGGCACAGCGTGGCGCGTTGGATTGGTGGAAAAAATTCCGTGATGCAACTGCGCCTGTTTTTAAAGAATTATACGAGAGTGTTGCAGCCGGTAAAGAAAGTCAGCGAAGTATTGATAGCAACAGCCAGGCAGATTACCGCGAGAAGCTGGATGCAGAATTAACAGAACTGCGTGAAAGTGAAATGTGGCAGGCCGGTAAAACAGTAAGAAGTTTACGCCCGGAAAATCAAAAACCTGCTGAAGCAAAAGATAAAAAAGTAGCAGCTTCGGTAAACTAAATATTGCATTAAGCAAATCATTTTCCATTGTAAAAATGTTGTTGCATGGAAGAGAATATCCAGACGGAAGATAAAGCGCCGGTACAAATTCGAAATACAAAAGAGATCCTGACAGAAGTAGTAACGGTAAGAAATGCGAAAGAATATTTAGGGGAGTCTTTATTAATAATTTTTAGTGTTGTACTGGCGCTTTTATTAACGGAACTATTTAACAAAATTCATGAGAACAGCCGGGCGTCTGAAATTCTGCAGCAGTTGCGTGAAGAGCTGGTGAATAATAAAAATGCGGAGCAAATTCAGTATCATTATTGTCAGGGTGTTTTAAAAAGAATTGATTCAGCTTTAACGCATCCTGCATTTGCCCGTCAATTCATTGATAGCGGTGTGATTAATTTAAAGGCAATTGCGCCGTATGGAGTTTCTACAAGGGATTTAAGTGATGTAGCCTGGCAGGTAGCTAAACAAAATAATATCATTTCAAGGCTTGATCAGAATACGTATACATTATTGGCAGATATTTATGAACAACAGCGGCGCAGCACAAAACTGGAAGAAGAAGTAGCGAAAATATTGCTATCGTGGGAATCGCGTAACCCTGAAAACCTGCGGACAACACTGATCCTGACAGGCGATAATTATCATGGATGGGCCGTTGACAGAGCCCCGGCATTATTGGTAAAATACCAGCAGGCAATAGATAAATTGAGTCATTTTTAAATTATGAGTACTACCACTACTAATACAACACCGGTGCTGGAATATCAAAAAGCTGCAGAACGATTAAGGAAAGTGGTTAACAGAACACCGCTTACGCTGAATAGCAACCTTTCGCGCAAATATCAATGCAATGTGTATTTAAAAAGAGAAGACTTACAAATAGTGCGCTCCTACAAACTTCGTGGCGCCTATAATATGATGAGTACGTTGCCGCCAGAGCAACTACAAAAAGGTGTTGTATGCGCAAGTGCAGGAAATCACGCACAGGGATTTGCGTATAGTTGTAAAAAGCTAAATGTAAAAGGTGTTGTGTTTATGCCTTTTGTTACACCCAACCAAAAAGTACATCAGACAAAAATGTTTGGAGAAGATTTTGTTGAAGTAATATTAACAGGGGATACGTTTGACGACTGCGCGATTGCTGCAAAAAAATATACACTGGAAAACGGAATGGTTTTCATTCCGCCATTTGATGATTATAAAATTATTGAAGGCCAGGCAACAGTAGGTGTGGAAATACTGGAAGACCTTGCGCAAATAGATTATTTATTTATCCCCGTTGGTGGTGGTGGATTAAGCGCAGGAGTAGGTTCTTACTTTAAAACTTTTTCACCTCAAACAAAAATAATTGGCATAGAGCCAGCTGGCGCTCCTGCTATGTATGAATCGAAACTGGCGGGTAAACCGGTTACGCTTGATGCGATTGATCGTTTTGTAGATGGTGCGGCTGTAAAGAGAGTAGGGGATATTACATTCTCCATCTGTAAAGAAGTACTGGACGATGTTCACCTGGTGGCAGAGGGAAAAGTTTGCTCTACCATTTTACAATTGTACAATGAAGATGCAATCGTTGTTGAACCGGCCGGTGCTTTATCTATCGCGGTGCTGGACGATTACCGGGAAGAAATAAAAGGAAGGAATATTGTTTGCATCGTAAGCGGCAGCAACAATGATATTGATCGGATGCAGGAAATAAAAGAACGCAGTCTTCAGTTTGAAGGATTAAAACATTATTTCCTCGTGCGTTTCGCACAAAGACCGGGTGCACTAAAAGAATTTGTGAATCATGTGCTGGGACCAAATGATGACATTACACGATTTGAGTATATGCAGAAACACAATAAAGAAACCGGCCCTGCTTTAGTTGGCATCGAACTTAAGGAACGCCGCGATTATGAAGTGTTGCTCACAAATATGAAACGTTACCAGATTAATTACACAGAATTAAATAAAAACGATAATTTATTCGGCTATCTCGTCTAAGACCAGGCATTGAGAAGGCGCTGCTGTACTATTTTATAAAGAAAGCAGTTTGATGCATCAAAACCAGACTGCAAAAGGACAGCAGTAAAAAGGCGCATTATACTGAAGCCAAAATACTATTAAATAAGCACAATTTACTACGCGAAACCCCGGTATAAACTATCGGGTTTTTTTGTTGTTATGGTTGCCATAGGTTGCTAACATATCGTGAGAAAATTATTGATCAAATTAGCCTGAATATGTCTATTTATTTGTATTTTTAAGCAGTTGCATGCTTGCTATTTACTGTCCGCCTATCAAAATTGCTTTTTTATTGAATATTTTCTAACAAAACTGTCTTTATAATGGCAAGCACTACCGGTTTATACTCCCCCGAATTTGAACGTGACGCATGTGGTATTGGTTTTGTGGCCAATATTAAAGGAAATAAAAACCACCAGATAGTTTCCGATGCGCTTACTGTGCTTGAAAACATGGAACATCGTGGCGCCTGCGGTTGCGAAAGCAATACCGGCGATGGTGCTGGGTTAATGATTCAAACACCGCATGAATTTTTCTTTGATGAATGCATCAAATTAGGCTTGCATCTTCCCGCATTTGGCAGGTATGGCGTTGGTGTTATTTTTTTTCCACAGGAAATACGCCTGCGTGAAGAGTGCCGCGATATCTTTAACCGCTCCGCAGAAAAACTTGGACTGGAAATACTTGGTTACCGTAAAATTCCTGTGAACAGGGATGATATCGGGCCAACGGCTTTAAGCGTTGAACCTGAAATGGAACAGGTGTTTGTGGTATGCCCCGATCACATCGCAAACCCGGATGATTTTGAACGCAAATTATTTGTTCTTCGCAATTATGCAAGTCATACCATAAATAATACCGTTAGAAAAGACAGTATTGGTTTTTATGTGGCTTCCCTTTCATATAAAACAGTTGTGTACAAAGGGCAGTTAACGAGCCTGCAGGTACGCAAATATTTTCCCGATCTTAATAATAAAAGAATTGTATCTGCATTTGGCCTGGTGCATTCAAGGTTTGCCACCAACACATTTCCTTCCTGGAAACTGGCGCAACCTTTTCGATATATCGCCCACAACGGTGAGATCAATACGCTGCAGGGAAATCTCAACTGGCTGAAGTCAAGTGAGCACGCCTTCTCGTCTCCATTTTTTACAAAAGAAGAAATGGAAATTTTACTGCCGATTATCACCGCTGGCCAATCTGATTCCGCCTGTCTTGATAACATGATCGAACTGCTCACTTTCACGGGTCGTTCTTTGCCGCACGTAATGATGATGCTGATACCGGAAGCCTGGGATGCGAACGAACAAATGGATCCTGTAAAAAAAGCGTTTTATGAATATCATGCTTCCATCATGGAACCGTGGGACGGTCCGGCATCTATTTCATTCACAGATGGTAAAATGATTGGCGCCACCCTTGATAGAAATGGTCTTCGCCCTTCAAGATATTGCGTAACAAATGATGACCGGGTAATTATGGCCTCTGAAGCCGGTGTGCTAACGGTAGATCAGAAAACAGTTATTGAAAAAGGCCGCCTGCAACCAGGTAAAATGTTTGTGGTGGATATGGAGCAGGGCCGAATCATCAGTGATGACGAATTGAAATCTAAAATTTGTTCGCAAAAGCCTTACGGCGACTGGCTGAATCAATATAAAATTCGCCTGGAAGAACTGGACGAGCCACGCGTAGCCTTTACGCACTTGTCGGATACTTCTATTTCAAGATACCAGAAGGCATTTGGATATAGCACGGAAGACATTGATACCATTATCAAGCCAATGGCGTTGGATGGAAAAGAACCAATCGGTTCTATGGGAACAGATATTCCGTTGGCAGTACTGAGCGATCAGCCGCAACACCTCAGCAGTTATTTTAAACAATTATTTGCACAGGTAACCAACCCGCCCATCGATCCAATTCGTGAAAGAATGGTAATGAGCCTTGCTGCATTTGTGGGTAATAATGGCAACCTGCTGGATGAAGATCCGAAGCATTGTCATACTGTTGCACTAAAGCATCCGATACTCACCAGCACTGAACTGGAAAAATTGCGCAGTATTGATACCGGAATATTCCAGGCAAAAACACTGCAGACTTATTTCAGGGCCGATGGAAAACCCGGGTCGCTAAAAGCAGGACTGGACAGGCTTTGCCGCTATGCTGAAGACGCCGTGCATGATGGTTTTGAAGTTTTAATTTTATGTGATCGTGCCGTAGATTCTGATCATGTTGCTATACCCAGCCTGCTGGCAACAGCCGCAGTGCATCATTTTCTTATACGCAAAGGCCTGCGCGGCCAGGTCGGTATTGTAGTGGAAGCCGGAGACGTTTGGGAAGTGCATCATTTTGCCTGTTTGCTTGCATTTGGTGTAACAGCAATCAATCCATATTTAGCGCTGGCAACTATCCGTAACATGAAAGTGAGCAACGAAATTGATACTGCATTGTCATGGGAAGACCTTCGCAAAAATTATATTAAGGCCGTGAATGATGGTTTGCTGAAAGTATTTTCTAAAATGGGTATTTCAACATTGCAGTCGTACCAGGGTGCGCAAATTTTTGAAATACTGGGATTGAATAAAGACGTGGTGAATATGTATTTCACCGGCGCCACATCACGTATAGAAGGTGTAGGGCTGGATGAGCTGGCCAAGGAAGCGCTGGCGAAGCATTATTTTGCGTTCAGTAAGAAAAATGTACCGGTAGACAGGTTGCCGGCGGGCGGTATTTACCAATGGAAACGCAAGGGCGAATTTCATTTGTTCAATCCAACAACAATACACCTGCTGCAGTATTCTACCCGGATGAACGATTACAATACTTTCAAGAAATATTCCAAATCGGTTAATGATCAGAGTGAGAAAGCCGTTACGCTGCGCAGTATGTTCCAGTTTAAGCGTAATCACCCGGCTATCCCTATTGCTGAAGTAGAGCCGGCTGAAAATATTTTCAAACGTTTTGCTACGGGCGCCATGAGTTTTGGTTCTATTTCATGGGAAGCGCATACTACGCTGGCCATTGCCATGAACAGGCTCGGTGGTAAAAGTAACACCGGTGAGGGCGGAGAAGATGAGC
Organism: Bacteroidota bacterium; assembly: GCA_040004415.1. GTDB lineage: Bacteria > Bacteroidota > Bacteroidia > Chitinophagales > Chitinophagaceae > JACMLD01. The sequence goes on from JBDUAY010000049.1 coordinate 9,245, forward strand.
GACGTTACGATAAACTTCCCAACGGGGATTCTATGCGCAGTGCCATTAAACAGGTGGCGAGCGCAAGGTTTGGCGTAACTAGTTTATACCTTTCTGAAGCAGATGAATTACAAATAAAAATGGCACAGGGCGCAAAGCCCGGAGAGGGTGGTCAGCTACCGGGATTTAAAGTAGATGAATGGATTGGCAAAACCAGGCATTCTACACCCGGTGTTGGTTTAATATCCCCGCCACCGCATCATGATATTTATTCAATAGAAGATCTGGCGCAGTTAATTTTTGATTTAAAAAATGCAAACCGCGCTGCACGCATCAATGTAAAACTTGTTTCAAAAGCGGGCGTAGGAACCATTGCAACCGGTGTAGCAAAAGCAAAAGCGGATGTTATCTTAATTGCCGGTTTTGATGGCGGCACAGGAGCATCACCCATCAGTTCCGTTAAACACGCTGGCTTACCATGGGAGCTTGGTTTGGCAGAAGCGCAACAGACATTGGTAAAAAATAAATTGCGCAGCCGCGTGGTGTTGCAGGCAGACGGGCAAATGAAAACGGGCCGCGATATTGCTATTGCAACATTGCTGGGTGCAGAAGAATGGGGCGTTGCAACTGCTGCATTGATTGTGGAAGGCTGTATTATGATGCGCAAATGCCACCTGAACACTTGCCCGGTAGGAGTAGCCACACAGGATCCGGAATTAAGAAAGAGATTTACGGGCGACGCAGATCACGTGGTGAATTTTTTCAAGTTCCTGGTACAGGAGTTAAGAGAAATTATGGCTGATCTGGGCTACCGCACAGTCAATGAAATGGTAGGCCAGGTACAGAACCTGGAAGTAAAAGAAAATATTACGCACTGGAAATATGGCAAGCTGGATTTATCGCCTATTTTATATAAGGAACCAGCTTCGGCTTATACCGGTATTTACAACCAGGAAAAGCAGGATCATGGTCTTGATGATGTGCTGGACTGGAAATTACTGGAAGCGGCGCGACCCGCAATTGATAAGCAGCAGCGGGTAGTGGCATCTTTTCCAATCCGCAATATCGACAGAACTGCGGGTACCATTCTTTCGAATGAAATAACAAAAAAATACAAGGCAGCAGGTTTGCCAGAGGATAGTATTCATTTCAATTTTACGGGTACGGCCGGTCAAAGTTTTGGAGCATTCAATACAAATGGCGTTACGCTGGAACTGGAAGGGGATGCCAATGATTACTTCGGCAAGGGGCTAAGCGGTGCCCGGCTGATAGTGTATCCTTCCCGTGAAGCTACATTCGTTCCGGAGAATAACAGTATCATTGGTAACGTTGCGTTTTATGGTGCAACATCAGGCGAATCTTTTATACGGGGGAAAGCCGGTGAACGTTTCGGTGTACGCAATTCGGGTGCTAATGTAGTGGTTGAAGGAGTAGGGGATCATGGTTGTGAATATATGACCGGTGGCCAGGTAATTATATTGGGCGACACAGGTAGAAATTTTGCTGCTGGTATGAGTGGTGGTATTGCTTATGTATACGATGTAAAAGGAAAGTTTCCGGAGAGTTGTAATAAGGAAATGGTTGATTTGGATCCGCTGGATACAGAAGATGCAAGCCTGCTGAACGATATGATAACAAAGCACTACGCATATACTGCCAGCACAGTCGCCCGGTTTGTACTGGATGATTTTGAGAACCAGCTGAAAAATTTTATAAAAGTGTTCCCGAAAGATTATAAGAAAGTGCTCAGTGATAAGAAAAAGCAGAAGGTTGAAGCAGGAAAGTGAGCATTAAAAATTGACAATTAATTATTTTCCAAACTGCAGGAACTCAATTTTTAGTTGAAAAAAAAGATCATAAAAATTTAAACAGCGGCTTATCAATTTTTCCCCCAGCAGGGAATTCTTGGGGCCGGATAACCAAAATATCAGCGATGGGCAAACCAACGGGTTTCATGGAATTTACAAGAGAGTTGCCGGGGAAAAAACCGGTTCAGGATCGTATTCAGCATTACAACGAATTTATTGAAAGATATTCAGATGAAAAGTTGAACCAGCAGGCGGCACGGTGTATGGATTGTGGTATACCTTTTTGTCATAGTGGTTGCCCGCTGGGAAATGTAATTCCTGAATTTAATGATGCAGTATATCAGAAAAACTGGCAGGAAGCATATGATATATTAACATCCACCAATAACTTCCCTGAATTTACCGGCCGTATTTGTCCAGCGCCTTGCGAAAGCGCCTGTGTACTGGGTATCAATCAACCCGCCATTACTATTGAAGAAATTGAAAAGCATATCATTGAAATTGCGTTTGATAAAGGTTTTGTAAAAGCTAAAAAGCCCAATGTTCGCACCGGTAAAAAGATTTGTGTAATCGGTTCTGGTCCTGCAGGACTTGCTGCTGCGGCGCAACTGAATTATGCTGGTCATACTGTAGCGGTATATGAAAGGGATGATGCACCCGGGGGATTATTACGGTATGGCATACCCGATTTTAAGCTGGAGAAATGGGTAATAGATCGCAGGATAAAATTGCTGCAAGAAGAAGGCATTGTATTTATTTGTAATGCCAACGTAGGCGTTAACGTTAGTATCAATGATCTGCTCAGGGAAAACCATGCAATTGTTTTGTCTGGCGGTTCTACTGTACCACGTGATTTAAAAATACCAGGCCGTGAGTTAAACGGTGTTTATTATGCCATGCAGTTTTTAAAGCAACAGAATAAAAGAAATGCGGGTAAAAACCCTTTCGAAAACCCGGAAATAGAAAGTAATATTTTTCCGGAAGATTTGCTGGCGACAGGTAAGAACGTGGTCGTAATTGGAGGTGGTGATACAGGCAGTGATTGTGTAGGAACCTCAAACCGCCACGGCGCGGTTTCTGTTACTCAATTCGAACTCTTGCCAAAGCCGCCTGATGGAAGAACGTCTTATATGCCGTGGCCTTCATATCCTATGACGTTGAAAATTTCCAGCTCACATGAGGAAGGTGCGGCCAGGCACTGGGCGATAGCAACAAAAGCTTTTGTGGGAGATGATAAAGGAAATTTAAAGGCGCTGAAAATTGTGGATCTGGAATGGAAGACCGGCCCTGATGGGCGGGCTGCTCAATTTACAGAAGTGGCTGGCAGCGAGCGTGAAATACCGTGTGAGTTAACTTTGCTTGCGATGGGATTTGTACACCCGTTGCAACAAGGATTATTGACTGAACTGGGGGTAGATTTGGACGAGCGCGGCAACGTAAAGGCAACAGAGAAAGCCTATCAAACCAATATTCAAAAAGTATTTACTGCGGGCGATATGCGCAGGGGGCAGAGCCTTGTAGTATGGGCTATCAGCGAAGGAAGGGAATGCGCCAGGAAAGTAGACGAATTTTTAAATGGGGGAGCTTCTATCCTGGAAAGCAAAGACGAAAACCTGATACTGGCCTTATAATCTGGCCTGGCCTAAAAACATGAAAAACCATCCTGCGTGCGGCGGATGGTTTTTTTATGGTTTTTCGAATATATTAATAAAATAAGTAATGTCATATATTTTACCATTTTACAATATTATTATGCATTACTGGGCAAGCAAAAATTAAGTGAACCTGGCTATTAAAATTTTAACTTATGTGGATAAACTGAGGATCAATTACATGCGAAATCATTTTCCAAGCAGAGTATTTTCAATATACACATTATGATTAATTATATATTAACATTTGAACTTTGTTTGACCATTTTTATTTATTTTAGCTAATCCTTATTATTTGTGCAGGAATTCTGTTACTATTTTAATTAAACACTAATGCCATGATCAAATTAACCGCAAAACGGGTGCTTCCTTTTTTGATACTAACAGCTGTATCAGTGGCTGCCATTTTTATTAAGCCGGACAATATTTTTGATGGTTCAAAGATTTATAGTGGTTCAGACATTGCATGGATAATTGTAGCTACTGCGCTGGTATTCTTAATGACTCCCGGTCTTGCTTTTTTCTATGGTGGAATGGTAAACAGGAAGAACGTTCTTTCTACCATGATTAAAAGCTTTGTTGCTGCTGGTATCGTGAGTATTCTTTGGCTGGTTATTGGTTTTAGCATGTCTTTTGGCCCATCGATTCATGGAATAATAGGTAACCCCTTGCATTTTTCATTTTTCAGGGGTGTATTTTCATCAGCGCCCTGGCCGGGCGGACCGACCATACCAATGCCTTTATTCGCGTTGTTTCAATTAATGTTTGCTATTATAACGCCTGCGCTGGTTGTAGGGGCGGTGGCTGAACGTATCAGATTTACAGCGTATGTGTTGTTTATAGTACTCTTTTGTATCCTGGTGTATTTTCCTGTGGCTCACTGGGCCTGGCATCCGGATGGATTTCTCGCTAAAATGGGTGTGCTTGATTTTGCCGGCGGTACGGTTGTACATATTACTGCTGGTTGTGCTGCACTTGCAGGCGCCATCGTTTTAAAAAGAAGAAAAGCACATATCGAAAAGGTTGAAATGCACCCGGCCAACGTGCCATATGTATTAATAGGCACCGGACTACTTTGGTTTGGATGGTTTGGCTTTAATGCAGGGTCCGCACTGTCTGCAAATGATTTAGCGGTTTCTGCTTTTGCAACGACCAATACTGCAGCCGCTTCTGCAGGCCTGACCTGGATGTTCTTTGATGTATTGAGAGGTAAAAAACCTTCTGTACTCGGCTTTTGTATCGGCGCAGTTGTTGGCCTGGTTGCTATAACGCCCGGCTCTGGTTTTGTGGGTGTTGCTAACAGTGCTTTTATTGGTTTTATCGCCGCTATTATTTCTAACCTGGTATGTTCCTGGAAAGCAAAAACGTCGCTCGATGATACATTGGATGTTTTTCCCTGTCATGGCGTTGGTGGTATTGTTGGGATGTTATTAACGGGCGTATTCGCGAATCATTCTGTAAACAGCGCGGTAGGCCTGGATGGAACGGTTAATCACCAGGGTCTTTTGTACGGCGGTGATTTATTTCTCACCCAGTTTATAGGTATGGCAATTGTTGTTACCTATAGTTTCGTGGTATCATTCATCATTTTCAAATTCATCAATTTTATATTACCGTTGCGTGTTAGCGTAGAAGATGAAGAAATGGGGCTGGATGCTTCTCAGCACGATGAAAATTATGTACAGGGAACCTTGCTTGTAAAAAATAGCGACTAACGAACGCATTAACGATCCAGATTGCTTCTTGCTATATGAATGAAGTGTAAGTAAAATCGCATCATTCATAATAAAAAAAGGTACAGCTACACGTTCGCTTCTGACCAAGCTCATATAGCTATACCTTTTATTTAACCTTAAAATCAACTGCAATGTTAAGAAAAATCTCGATTTCTGCAATGGCATTGTTATGCCTTGTACAAGCTAATGCCCAGGATTCGACAAAAATGGCCGCAAAAGATTCCTCAAAAACGCCCGACCCCGTAAAGACTACTACCATTACCGGCTCAGTAGATGTATACTACCGGTTTAATTTTGCAAATGCAAAAAGCTCACTGGCAACAAATAATGCTACCAGTTTTACCAATTCACACAATTCATTTGAACTGGGTATGGCCTCTGTTAAACTGGCGCATTCGTTCGGAAAGATTGGTGCTGTGATTGACATGGGATTTGGTTCACGCGCAAAAGAATTTTCTTACAATGAAACAGGAATTACACAGGCTGTAAAACAAGCTTACGTAACCTATGCTCCTTCCAGCAAAGTAACCTTTACCATGGGTAAGTTTGCCACACACGTTGGCTACGAATTACTGGATCCCCAGCTCAACCGCAACTACAGTATGAGTTACATGTTTTCTTACGGTCCCTTCTCTCATACCGGGTTAAAAATGGATGTGGCTACTTCTGCCACAACAGGGTTTATGATTGGTATTTCCAATCCTAATGATTTTATTTCTGCTCCCTTCGAAAAGAAAAGTTTCCTCGCACAGTTTCATGCAGGTACCGCCGATGGAAAATTTACAGGTTATCTTAACTATGTAGGCGGAAAAGATACCAGCAATGCAACAGGCAACCAGGTTGATTTAACTATTCTTACGAAGCTGACAACCATGTTTGGCATTGGATTTAATGCTACTTTAAAATCAGTGAAACCCGATGGCGGCAGCAGCAACAGCTGGGGTGGAGCTGCAGTTTATCTCAATGTAGATCCTTCAGAAAAATTTGGATTTTGTGTACGTGGTGAATATTTCAGTGATAAGAATAATGTCACCGGTTATTTCGGAACAAACCTGTACGAAATTACTGCTACCCTCAATATTAAACCGATGGCAGGTTTAATGATCATGCCTGAGTTAAGGCTTGACGGTGCAAAAGATGCTTATTTCACCAAGCATGATGGCACATCAACTAAAAGCACCGGCACATTTTTGCTGGCTGCCGTATATAGCTTCTAGTTAACCCCCAATCCTTTTTTGCAACATATATAACTTCTATATTTTTAAAATACTCTTGTATTACTACTATCACCTAAACTGTCCTGACTGAATTTAAAATTTCCGATTGCCCATTTATCTTAACAACTTTTAAAACCAAAACACCAACAAAAATGCAAGCAAAACAATTTGGTAAAAGGAGAAAATTTGGCTACCCGTTATTGGCAATGGTGGCTATTGCAATGATTTTGATAGTGGCATTGCCGCTTTTTTCAATGGCCCAGGATCCTACCGGCGCAGCAACCGGTACTATTAAAGATTTAGGTATTGATACCGTGGCGGCAACAAAAGATACGACTTTGAATAAAGTGGTATCAGCAGTAAATGTTATTGGCAATGCGGATGGTCATAATAAAATTGCCATTAACATTATGTGGACCTTAATTACGGGGTTCCTGGTAATGTTTATGCAAGCTGGTTTCGCAATGGTTGAGACAGGTTTTACACAAAAGAAAAACGTTGCACACACTATGGCAATGAACTTTATGGTTTATGTCATTGGAATGCTGGGATTCTGGATTTGTGGTTTTGCAATTATGTTTGGAGGCGGCCTCAATGTAGCCCAGCTTGGTGGCATGCCGGGTGTTATGTCTCACGAATATAGTTTGCACCTGTTTGGACATGATTTTGGAATTGCTGGTTCTGTAGGTTTTTTCCTGAGCAGCAAAGTATATGACGTTGGCGTTTTTACCTTATTCCTTTTCCAGATGGTATTTATGGACACTACAGCGACAATACCTACAGGTTCAATGGCTGAAAGATGGAAATTCAAAGCTTTCATTGTGTACGGATTCTTTATTTCTATGTTTGTATATCCTCTCTTTGGCAACTGGGTTTGGGGCGGTGGATGGTTAGCACAATTGGGTGTAAATTTCGGCCTTGGTCATGGCCATGTTGATTTTGCAGGTTCATCGGTCGTTCACATGGTAGGCGGAGTAGCAGCGTTGGCTGGTGCTATCGTAATAGGGCCGCGTATTGGGAAATATGGAAAGGATGGGACAGTTAATACCATACCAGGCCATAATATACCAATGGCTATTATAGGTACATTCATCCTGGCGTTTGGATGGTTTGGATTTAACCCGGGATCCACACTTGCAGGCAGTGATTTACGCATCGGTGTAGTGGCTACCAATACGATGCTGGCAAGTGCAGCAGGTGCTTTTGCAGCTTACCTGTTTATGGTGTTAAGAGGAAAAAAACCTGATCCTGGTATGTTGGCAAATGGCTTGCTTGCTGGCCTGGTAGCCATAACCGCACCCTGTGCTTTTGTTAGTTCCCTTTCGTCTGTAATCATCGGCGCTATTGCAGGTATACTCGTTATCCTGGTCTATAATTTTGTAGACAGGAAACTGAAAATTGATGATCCCGTAGGAGCTTTCGCAGTGCATGGTGCAAACGGATGCTGGGGAGTACTTTCTTTAGGTTTGTTTGCAGATGGATCTTATGGCGATGGATGGAATGGCGTACCGGGAACAGTGAAAGGTTTGTTCTATGGAGATGGAAAACAATTTATAGCCGAATTGATAGGTGCGCTCACCTGCTTTGTATTTGTATTTGTTGTGATGTACGCTTTCTTTGTATTATGTAAAAAAACTATAGGCCTGAGAAGCCCGGCAGAAGACGAAATTGCGGGCCTGGATATCCCTGAAATGGGTGTTCACGGCTACGTAGATTAATGTAAGCTCGTTTATAAAAACAAAAAAGGCTGCTTCAAACTGAAGCAGCCTTTTTTGTTTCGTATTTATTAAACAAGAATATTCCTTGCGGGCATAATGTTTTACATGAAGAATACCATTTCAGCACAAACTCAACATTGTATTCAACGCACGTAAATAACAGAAGTTTTTTTGTTTTGCTCCTTCCACAACATAAAAAGGGCAAGACTCCCTATCCAGCCAATGCATACAATTAGCATCTTAATAACCTCTGTTAAAACCGGATTTGAAATAGAGAACGCTTGTATCTGTAAAAAAAACGATTGCAGCATTAGTGCTAACTGGTATTCCAAAATATAAATATTAGACTGTAAAATTGGCCAGAATAATTGACAAAAACAAGTGCTTATTAGCAATTAATGAGGCTAATAAGTATTAATTAAATAAATAATGTATAATATTTTTTCTATCCAGTATAAAAAGTTTAATTAGGCCCGTAAATTTTTAAAAAAATTTCCTGTCTGGCACTATAAAATTCATGTGCGCCATAAAAAAACGAAGGAAAATTGAAAAAAAATATTTTTTAATTTTTTTTAGATGCGGGAGGTATGGTTTAAATAAATAAAGTGATAATTTTTGAGCGCCCTAAAAAATATATTCTCAGTAGATAGTTCTCTTATAAATTGATTAGCAAATAAATCCGTAAAAAACCTGTTCATATTAAAATTAATAATATATAAATTATTTTACAGTGATCTGTAAAAATTTGAATGATGGTTAAAAAATATTCCATATTTTTATTGTGTCAACATTAATTAAATAGATTATTTCATTTTTAATGTAATCTGTAGTGCAACAAAATAAAAGCCTTCCATACAGAATAATGACCCCATTAAGGTATTTCTTTAATGATAGCCGTGCCGTTGGGGTCTTGCTGATTGTTTGTACGGTACTCTCATTGCTGCTCTCAAATACGGGTGGAGGACTTTGGTATATAAGTATTTGGCATAATGAACTTACTGGTTTATCAGGTGTTTTGCCCGAAACCCCTGGAAAGTGGATAAATGATTTTTTGATGGCTTTCTTCTTTTTAATGGCAGGAATGGAAATTAAAAGAGAGTTGCTTAATGGCGAATTGTCTTCGTTTAAAAAAGCAATACTCCCGTTTGGTGCAGCCCTTGGTGGCATGGTTGTTCCTGCACTGATTTTCATTCTCGTAAATGCGCATACATCTTATATGCATGGTTGGGGAATACCAACTGCAACTGATATTGCATTTTCGCTCGGGGTTGCATCGTTATTTGGTAAAAAAATCCCTGTAGGACTTAAGATATTATTAATGGCGCTTGCCATCATTGATGACCTTGGCGCAATCATCGTAATAGCCCTGTTTTACGGTGCTAAAATAAAATGGTTGTTCCTTGGGTTGAGTGCCGCTATCTATGGTTCGTTATGGGTTTGTAATATCTATAAAATTAAAGTGGGTGTGATACAAATTGTACTATCATTATTATTATGGTACAGCATTTTCAATACAGGAATCGAAGCAAGTATATCGGGTGTGCTGATCGCTTTCGCAATGCCATTGTCAACTTTGCCATTAATTGAAAAGTACCTTCATAAACCCGTCAATTTCGGAATACTTCCACTTTTTGCCCTTGCTAATACAGCTGTTTTGATCCCTTCTAATTTTGGGGCAGCCTTAACAAGTACCATCAGTCTGGGCGTTATGCTGGGCCTTGTAGCAGGCAAACCAATTGGAATATTTCTTTTCAGCAGGCTCCTGGTTTTCTTAAAAATAGCAAAATTGCCGTCAAATATTAATTGGAACCAACTTGTAGGTATGGGTATGCTGGCTGGTATAGGTTTTACCATGTCGATATTTACAACCACATTGGCATTTACTGATAATAGCAGTCGTGACATGGCGAAAATTGCTATATTAATTGCTATGGTTGGTTCTGTAGCTATCAGCTGGGTGTTTTTTGGTCTTCTTAGCAAGAAAACAGCTGTAATTAAAAATACAAACCCATTGCCCGATTTACAGGCTGTTCCCGACATGGCAATCAACTAGATTATGTCGCACTCCAATCCCCTTAAAATGTAAGATTTTCATATAGGCAAGCAATCGTTGAGGCCGTCCATTTCCATGGATGGCCCTTTTTTT
>JBDUAY010000377.1:0-5785 GCA_040004415.1 Bacteroidota bacterium
TTTGAAATCCCCGCAGCCTGGGCTTGCCAGACTACGGTAGTTTAGAGCATGCAGATTGCCCTAGTTCTATGATGACTTGGAATCCCAAATAAAAACTACCGTAGTCTTCAAAATCGCCGCAGCCTGGGCTTGCCAGACTACGGTAGTTTGGAGCACGCAGATTGCCGTAGTTCTATGATGACTTGGGATCCCGAATAAAAACTACCGTAGTCTTTGAAGTCCCCGAAGGCTGGGCTTGCCAGACTACGGTAGTTTGGAGCACGCAGACTGTATGCATTTCAATCATCAAATCGCAATTTCTACATTGGCCTTTATCTATTACGCGCTCATTATGAATTCTAATAAATTCAGCTACTCCACCAAACCATTCCCGAACTTCTTTTACAGAAATCTTTGTGGCCTTATCGCCTAAAATAGCAGTATAAGAAGAATACTTCCAATCTTCCGGGTTTTTGCATAAGCCTGCTATTACAGGATTCATGTGTACATATTGTATAAGCCACGAAAAATAAAAATCATTATCAACTTCTGCTCTTTTGTATTTTGGTTGAAATAATACGCCCGTTCTGTCATATTTTTTATTGATGGCTTTGGTGTAAGAAATCAGGAAATTTCTGAATGCTTTTGCAACTGCAATTGCAATTCCATTATCTGAAATTCCGTCGATTATTTTGATTCTAACCAGCAAATGAAAATGATTCGGCATCAGGCAATAAGCCAGAACATCCATTTTTGCAGCCAGGTATTTATCAAACCTTTTTAAAAAGAATGAATAATTTTCATCCTCAAAAAAAATATTCTGTTTGTTATTACCCCTGTTGTAAATATGGTAAACTTTCCCCGCTTCCATATTATAAAACTACTTTGGTTTGGGATAATTGTGCTGGTGAAAACACCATAATATTTGGAGGGTTTTCTTACCTTATAAAAGGTGCCATAGTCTTTGATAAAAACTACATGCAGATTGCCGTAGTTCTATGATGACTTGGGATCCCGAATAAAAACTACCGTAGCCTTTGAAGTCCCCGCAGCATGGGCTTGCCAGACTACGGTAGTTTGGAGCATGCAGGCTGCCGTAGTTCTAAATAATTTGGGATCCCGAATAAAAACTACCGTAGTCTTCGAAGTCCCCGCAGCCCGAACTTGCCAGACTAGGGTAGTTTAGAGCAAGCAGATTGCCGCAGTTCTATGATGACTTGGGATCCCGAATAAAAACTACCGTAGTCTTCGAAGTCCCCGCAGCCCGAACTTGCAAGACTACGGTAGTTTGGAGCACGCAGACTGACATAGTTTTATGATAACTTGCGATCCCGAATAAAAACTGCCGTGGTCTTTGAAATCCCCATAGCCCGGGCTTAGCAGACTACGGTAGTTTGGAGATTCCGGTAGTTTGAAAAAAAAACTGGCAACTCTAATACTTTAATCTCTGTAATTCAACGGTGGTTTCCTATCACCCAAAATAGCTTTGTATTTAAAATCTGTTCCGCGGGCTTTTATAAATTCATCTTTCGCGGCATCCAGCAAAGCTTTATCAGTAAACAGATCGATCCCCATCAATGCAAGCGATTTGGCAGCTACCATCATTCCTTTAAAACCAATATCTGTTCCACCACAGGCAACTGCCTGCCAGCTATGAGGCGGCGTGCCCGGCACCCAGGTAGCAGCACCCATGCCAATGGTAGGAACTGTCCAGCTGATATCACCTACATCGGTAGATGCATAAAAAACGGTATTGGCATCCTGCAGATTTAAAGGCTCAACTTTTTCAGCGGCTTCAAGCGGTGGAACTTTATACGCATACGATGCCTGTATCTTTTTTCCAAATTCTTTTTCTGCCGCCGTGTATGTTACACCCCCTGTTCGCTCAATATTTTTTTGCATGGCAACGCTCAGGGCTTTGTTTGGAAGCGTTTCATATTCTCCGCTCAGTATTTCATAATCAACTTTTGTTTGCGTACCCATTGCTGCACCTTTCGCTGCTTGTACTACCCAATCAAAAATCCGAAACATTTCATTCCTGTTTTTATGGCGGATAGTGTACCACACTTCTGCAAAATCAGGCACTACATTCGGCGCCTTACCACCATTTGATATTACATAATGAATCCGTGCATCCTGCGGAATATGTTCACGCATCATGTTTACCATATAATCAAAAGATTCTACACCATCCAGCGCGCTGCGGCCTTTATCCGGCGCAGCGGCCGCATGGGCGGACAAGCCATGAAAACGAAACTTAACGGCAATATCAGCCAATGAAGACGTAATGGAAGTTGCATTGGTTGAAGCGGGATGCCAGTGAATCACCGCATCCACATCATTAAACAATCCTTCCCGCACCATGTACACTTTCCCGCTTCCACCCTCTTCCGCCGGGCAACCAAATAATTTTATCGTGCCTGTTATTTTTTTTTGCTCCATTAATTTTTTTAATTCGATGGCAGCAGCGACAGATGCTGTTCCAAATAAATGATGGCCACAAGCATGCCCCGCAATTTTATCCGGGAAAGGTTTTCTTTCCGGTACGGTATCCTGTGATAAACCTGGCAATGCATCAAACTCTGCCAGCACACCAATTACCGGTTTGCCGCTACCGTACGTAGCCACAAAAGCAGTAGGAAGGCCTGCCACGCCGGCTTCAACATTGAACCCATTTTCTTTTAGTGTTGACTGCAGCAAGGGAGTGCTCTTCGTTTCTTTGTATCCAACTTCAGCATAACTCCAGATAGTAAAGGCAATATTTTTATACTTACCATATTGAGATTGCAGATCTGAAATGGCACTTTCTTTCAGCGCGGCAAAAGCATCTTTTTTTTGTCCGTGTATTTGCGCAATAAATAAAATACACATGATTGCTGCTGTAAACAATTTTTTCATGTTAGCGTTTTAGATGGTTATACAAGGCAGGAAAAATCGTGGTGCGTAACTACTATAGTCTTCGAACTCCGCCGTGGCCGGAACACACCAGGCTACGATAGTTTGAATACTGACAAAACCTGGAGCAATCCAAGTACCCTTTAATCCGGTGAACCCCAATCCAAAAAGTTTTAGTCCCTGTAATTCAGCGCGGGCTTTCTGTCGCCCAGCAAAGCTTTATACTGGTAATCTCCTTTGTCTTTTATAAATTCTTCTTTTGCTTTTTCAATTAAAACAGGTGTGGTAAATAGATCAATCGCTGTTAAGGTCATTGTCTTAGCAGCCACCATCATTCCTTTGGCGCCTATATCGGTACCACCGCACGAAGTTGCCTGCCAGCTATGCGCGGGTGTACCCGGCACCCAGGTAGCAGCGCTCATACCAACGGTAGGCACTGCATAACTAACATCACCCACATCGGTTGAACCACCGCCTGCATCTTGTCCCAATTTCCTTGGCTTTACAACTGCTGCTGTTTCAATGGCAGGCACTTTAAACGTAAAACTGGTTTGCATTTTTTTGGCAAATTCAACTTCTTCGGGCGTGTATATAACGCCTCCTACTTTTTCCAGATCTTTTTGCATTACATCGCCCAATACATTGTTCAACAATAAATCGTGGGTACCGCCTATAATTTCATAGTCAACAGTTGTACCTGTCCCCATTGCGGCACCTTCCGCCGCTTTCACCACGCGATCAAAAATACTTACGACCTCATCTTTTTTAGGGTGGCGAACATAATAATACACTTCCGCAAAATCAGGCACCACGTTGGGCGCCTTACCGCCATTGGTAATTACATAATGAATACGTGTTTCCTGCGGCACATGCTCGCGCATCATATTTACCATATAATCAAAAGACTCTACTCCATCCAGTGCGCTACGGCCTTTATCCGGCGCTGCGGCAGCATGTGCCGACAAACCATGAAAACGAAACTTAGCAGATTTATTAGCCAGTGCACTTGTCATGGTTACGCTGTTTTCTGCACCGGGATGCCAATGAATTACTACGTCAACATCATTAAATAAACCTGCGCGTACCATATATACTTTTCCGCTACCACCTTCTTCTGCAGGGCAACCATATACTTTAATGGTTCCGCTGAATTTTTTTTGTTCGATCAATTTTTTTATTTCGATACCAGCGGCTACGGAAGCGGTTCCAAATAAATGATGACCGCAACCATGGCCCGAATTTTTACCTTCTATGGGTTTCTTTTCAGGTACCGCTTCCTGGGCGAGGCCAGGCAATGCATCATACTCTGCCAAAATACCAATTACCGGTTTGCCGTTACCGTAAGTAGCAACAAATGCGGTAGGTATACCTGCCACACCAGCCTGCACAATGAATCCATTATCCTGTAATGTTTTTTGAAGCAATGCTGAACTTTTTACTTCTTTGTATCCTACTTCAGCATAATCCCAGATTTGCATGGCTATTTTTTTGTAGTCATCATACTTTACCTGTATATCAGCTATAGCAAGGGTTTTAACAGCATCGTTATTTACAGCAGCTGATTTTTTTTGAGCGGAGGTAGGAACAGATAGAAAAATAAAACAGCCCGCCGTGAATGCGGCAAAAGATAATTTTCTCATGTTAGTTAGCTTTGTCACAATGTAAGGAAAAGCATTGAATAGCTATTAGCTTTACGCCATTGGCTATCGGCAATTATTTCCGGATGGTGCATAGAAAAATCCCGCTAGTGCGGGATTCTATACTATGGAAAACACAATTTATTTATCAGACGAATAAATCCATCATTAATTTATGTTGCGGATTTACTGCATAATGAGAAAAATCTGTAGCTCCTTCTGCTTTTAAGACATCTTCATCAATAAAAAAGTTTCCTGTGCATTCATAAGACGGGCGTTGCAAAATATGAAACGCAGCATCGGCTACAATTTCTGGGGTGCGGCTTCTTTGCATTAAAAAATCTCCACCCAATAAATTTTGTACGGCAGCAGTTGCAATGGTTGTTTTAGGCCATAAAGCATTGGCTGCAATACGATCGACTTTTAATTCTTCTGCGAGACCCAGTACAATCATACTCATTCCATATTTACTCATGGTATACGCCAGGTGTTTGGCAAACCAATTTGGATCAAGATTGATAGGAGGCGATAAATTAAGAATATGCGGATTGTGGGCCCGCTTCAAATAAGGGATAGCGGCTTTACTCGTAAAAAAAGTGCCCCGTACATTTATTCCATGCATCAGCTCCCATCGTTTCCATTCTGTTTGAAGTGTATCTGTAAGACCGATAGCACTGGCGTTATTTATTAATATATCGATACCCCCAAAAGTTTCCGCCGTTGTTTTTATTGCCTGGTTAATGCTCTCTTCAAAACGAATATCGGCCTGCAATGGTAATACCTTACCCGGACCGACCTTATCTATTTCTTCTGCGGCTGTAAAAATAGTGCCGTCTAATTTAGGATTGACTTCTACCGTTTTGGCTGCGATGGCAATATTAGCGCCTTCACGGGCAAGGCGTAAAGCAATGGCTTTTCCTATTCCACGGCTGCCGCCAGATATAAATACATTCTTGTTTTCAAATTTCATATGACATTTTTAGTTTTTTTTACCCGGAATAAGCGTTTCCAGTTATCATTATGCGTACTATAACTCTAAAAATGATTGATTATGATACACGGGACAAAATAGGGTGATAATACAAAAATCCGGGTTGGTAAACTTACGATTAAGCCTGTAAATACCGAAGAAATAAAATCAGCGTTTATGCTCTTGCAAGGGGGCGCAACCGATTGTATTTTTGTATTGTTGATATGATTGATATAACGGTTCAAACTATCCAAATCCTAAAAAACCAAGTGTCCAAATCCTAAAAAAAGCCAAATCAAACCAA
>JBDUAY010000050.1:0-19417 GCA_040004415.1 Bacteroidota bacterium
TACAGGGCATCAAACAGACCTTTTGCAAATTCAAAGTAATATAAATACAGTAATTATAGACAACATCGGTATGCTGGCAGGGTTGTACAAATTTGCTACAATTACATATGTGGGCGGTGGCTTTGGAGACGAGGGCGTACACAATGTGCTGGAGGCTGCGGTTTTTAATAAACCTGTTGTATTTGGCCCGGTCTATGAAAAGTTTATTGAAGCGGCTGAACTCATTGATGCGGGAGGCGGTTTTGATATTGAAAATGCGCTTGAACTGGAAGAAACGCTGCTAACGCTTTTGACGAATGAAGCTGAATATAAAGCAGCCTGTAAAGCTGCCGGCGATTATGTATTTGCAAATAGGGGCGCTACCAAAAAAATACTGGATTATATTCAGGAGAAACGTCTTTTAACCAGCTGATAGAAATGTTGTGTAGTTGATTTTCCATCGTCCCAACCAAGTTTAACTTTCAACTCACGTTCCATCCAGTATTCCGCTTCTGCCAGAATGCGGAATCCATTAATTGTTTTGATGCTTCTTTCATACATCGCTTCATCACCGCGAAATAATTCATTTACAAAAACATACCGGTCGTTGATTCCGATACCTTTTTTTAAATCGCGTATAGGCGAATCCGTTAGTATCTCTGACAATTCAGTTTTGCCTGATTTAAGCCGGTCGTTGAGTGAGGTGCCCTGATGACCTATAATATCGTTTAGTTCTTTTCCATTTACCTGTTGCGTAAGTGTGGGTGTTTCCTTCATCGGGTCAAACAGCCAGCCATTTTCATCACTTTTTTTCTGTACCGCAGGCTCTTCATATCTGGCCTGAACCGCAGCTTCTCTTACCTGCACTGTTTCCTGTAATGGGGTTGCAAAGTCCTGCGTTATAACAGCAGCTTTTTCCTGTATCTGCGGCATAAACCGGCTGTGGCTGGGCATTACAACAGCTACTTTCGTTGTCCCAAATTGTCTTACAGGAGCAGCAACACCGCCAGTCAGTTCAAGTTGAATCTGCTGGAGGGTTGCCAATAAAACAGCGGGACCAGCATTTTGCTGTGCCTGTTCGTGTAGTGTATTAATAAGGGCCTTAACTCTTTCCATGGGTTGTGCTACATTTGGCGTTAAAATCTCTATTAAAGTTAACAAGTTTCTTAAGCAAATAATGTTAAAGCATGTTTATTGAGCCTAATCTTTCAGGTGAGCGGCGTGGATGGATTGAAGTTATCTGCGGATCCATGTTCAGCGGTAAAACAGAAGAACTTATCCGCCGGCTCAAAAGGGTACGCATCGCCAACCAGAAAGTAGAAATATTTAAACCCGGAATAGACATCCGGTTTGATATCAAAAATATTGTTTCACACGACGAGAACGCCATTCTTTCAACGCCTATCGATAATTCGCAAACCATTTTGCTGATGGCCAGCGATACAGATGTTGTGGGGATTGATGAGGCCCAGTTCTTCGATGATCAGCTGCCCGAAGTATGTGACCAGCTTGCACTGCGTGGCATACGTGTTATTGTAGCCGGTCTTGATATGGATTATACCGGCAAACCGTTCGGGCAAATGCCCTTTTTACTTGCCAAGGCAGACTACATAACCAAGTTACATGCCATTTGCGTTAAATGTGGAAACATCGCCAATTACTCCTTTCGTAAATCAACCCAAACCGGGCAAGTCTTACTGGGAGAAAAAGATATGTACGAACCGAGGTGCAGGTATTGCTATCACAACGTGAAATAGTATGCAGCGTTTAGTATGCAGACAAGCGGGGTTTCCGTTAGTCTGCACACTGAATTCTGTAAATCCGCGTACTATCTTCCGGCCTTAATATTAAATACGCATTAATATAGACTGCATATTGGTGCTAAAAATCGATATACTCAAAATTTGTACATAAGGCCGGTTGAATAATTATAATAAAATTTAAAGATGGGAACCACAGGGCCTGCATCAAATAAACCATTGTATTTAATGGCCAGTGCAAAATGTTTTGATATCTCCGTATCAAAATTAACAACGCCGGAAATACGCGGTTTTAAAAAATCATTGAAAGCAGCCTGATAAAAAATGATCATAGAAATGTTGCTGGTTGCAGAAATTTTTCCTTCCAGCTTCAGATAGTTATTCCATTTAATTTGTTGACTTTTTTGATTTACCGGAGGCACAGGAATTTTAACTGAATCAACCGCTGTGTAATTCCATAGTTCATCTTCATACATAACGCCCGATGCCACCGTCATCCCCCATGCATGATGGTGCCAGAAATTATACCGCAGGTTCTCACCCACTACAAAGCGGTGCAGCATACCCAGTCCATCATCCCATTGGTATTGCACATAACTTTCCGGGTGCAGTAGCGCTTTATAATCATGGCGCCAGCGCACATGCACATATCCTTTGTTTAAATAACTATTGGGGCCGTTATAGGTAAACCGATCGCTGGCAGAAAGGATAAAAAGCTCATGCATTTTTTGCAGCGAAATATTGAGGAAATTACTTGCATCAAACAAGGTCGATTTTTGTTTGTCAACTTCAAGATCAAGTGAGATGTTTCCGTTCCAGTCGGCTTTTTTTACGTAATCAGAGGTATCCGTTTTATCAATATTAATAATCTGCGCATTGCTGTTGTCAGCAAGCAGGAATAATCCAATAAGCAGCAAAAAAAATTTTAATACCATGCGGAAACAAAAAATGAAATTAGTGGAATTGAACGACACTGATTTGCTGATAAAATTAATAACGCGCTATGGTTTTTCTGCAACAATGCTAACTTTTAAAAATTGCCGTGTAATAATATCGTAGCTGTCTGTAGTGGTAGTTGTCTCGCTGCTGGCAATCCATGAAAAAGGAATACCAGATGTATAACTTGCTTTAATATTGCCGGTTAATTTTCCTTTCATATAGGTTCGTCCGTCCCCACCCTGCCTGGCAGACATAAACGAATTACAACTAATGTCTGCCGTATCATTTCTCATGCTATCTAATGTAAAACTGGTGCTCCATTTTACAGGTGCTTTTGCCATCAGTATAATATTTTCTACCCATGATTGCCGGGGATTTTTTGGCTTTCCAGGTATAAAACAAAATATCTTATTTAATTCATCTTTTATCACGTCATCGCTTATAAAATCTTCCAGGAATTGCCGGGTTATATTTTCAGGCTCACCAGAAATTTTAGCAATACTATCCACCAGCCGCTCCACGCCATTGACTTGTATGGACCGGCCTTTTGTATTCATCCAAACAGTAACAGATTGCTCTTTTGCAAAATGCAGTAAATAATCGTAGAGCAGAAGCGGGTTTGTATTAACTGCAGTAAAAGCTGCGATGCCAGTTTCTGTATCAACTTTATACTGATTGGTCTTTTTCCTGAAATTACCGAACGTGAATTTCAAAAGAAAAGCCGTATCCGTTGTACGTATCAACTGAAAAGTATAATTTATTAAACTGGAATCAACAGCCTGTTGCGGTTTATCCTGGTAAATCCATTGCAAATTATTTATTCTTGTTACAGAAAGTTTATACAATACGGAAGGTTCCGGGTTAAAACTTAAATCTGGCTGTTTGTTATTTGATTGTTTGCAGCTCAAACAACTAATTAATATAAAGCAAGCGATGAACAGGCGA
Organism: Bacteroidota bacterium; assembly: GCA_040004415.1. Classification (GTDB taxonomy): domain Bacteria; phylum Bacteroidota; class Bacteroidia; order Chitinophagales; family Chitinophagaceae; genus JACMLD01. The sequence continues at coordinate 3,624 of JBDUAY010000050.1, forward strand.
AACATAAAGATCTGGTTAGTTAAAATAAAGATAGATGCCCAGGCCTTACTTTTGCATAAATATTATTGCCATCCCCAAACAGGCTAACCATATTATTGCACTTTTTAAAAAAGATCTGCTGCTGGAAATACGCCAGCAATATAGTTTCTATGGCGTATTGCTGTATGTTGCGGCTACCATTTTTGTATTATACCTGGCGATGGGACAACCGGAAGCCAATGTATGGAACGGGCTTTTCTGGATGATACAATTGTTTGTTTGTGTGAATGCAGTGGCTAAAAGTTTCCTGGCAGAAAGCAAGGGCCGCATGTTATATTTTTACTCTATTGCCGGCGGCAGACAATTTATTATTTCCAAGCTGTTGTTTAATGTATTGCTGATGATGGTAATGACACTTACCAGCTGGCTCTTATTTGCTGCTTTCCTCGGCAATCCGGTGATAAGAGGTTTTCAATTTTTAGGCATTAGTTTGTTAGGTGGTACGAGTCTTAGCCTGGTGTTTACTTTTCTCTCCGCCATTGCCGCCCGCGCACAACAGAATGCTGCGCTTATGGCTATCATGGGTTTTCCGTTAATCATTCCGCAGTTAATGCTGCTGATGAGAATTTCCAATATTGTTTTTTCTGATGTAATACAGGGTGGTCTTCTGCAAATAATTTTATTACTGGTGGGGATGGATGTATTGGTGATAGCACTCGCCGTTATTTTATTTCCTTTTTTATGGAAAGATTAAAGCTTTTGCGCAACGGGCGGCGAAGGATCTTTGAACACAGCGAAATTCATCTCTGTCATGACCGATGGCCCACCGGCCATCCTTAGGAGAATGCAAGGCTGCAAGTATAATGCTTTTTTTCAAAAGTGCTGCCCTGGCTGGCTATCCCACTGCTGCAAATGAATTAAATAACAGCCAAACGCTTATTGTGTTAATTATTTTGATGACCGTCTTTAATTTTACTTTTTGCGAAACCATGTTGAACAGGTTTATACTACATTTGCAGCGCCTAAACCTGTATCAGCGCCCCGGCTTAAGATACTTTTACACTAGTTGCAGGGCTAAAATTTAACAATAGTATGCGCAAATCCTGGTGGAAAATAGTTTGTGTTTTTCTTCTTACTTATACGATTGTAGTTGGTTTGTTAATCACTGTGCCTGCACGTGAAATTCTGCATGAAAGCATCCGCAATTTATTTTTTCATGTGTGCATGTGGTTTGCGCTAATGGTGCTGTGTACCACCTCTGTCATTTACTCCATTAAATTCCTTCGCTCGCAGAATCTTAAAGACGATATCTACGCGGTCAATTTTGCCAAAATCGGTATCCTGTTTGGCGTACTGGGTTACGCTACCGGCGCTTTTTGGGCAAAGTACACCTGGACAGAATTCGCAGACAGCACACAGATTTTTACAGAGCCCAAACTAACGGGTGCAGCTATTGCCCTGCTTATTTATTTTGCTTACCTGGTGTTACGCGGTTCGTTAACAGACATTGACAAAAGAGCGAGAATAAGTGCTGTCTACAATATTTTTGCCTTTGCCATGCTGTTTCCCACTATCTGGATTTTGCCAAGATTGATGGAAAGCCTTCACCCTGGTAAAGGCGGCAACCCGGCGTTGAATTTTAATGACCTGGATGGCAGAATGAGGCTGGTTTTTTACCCGGCTATTATTGGCTGGGTATTGCTGGGCGTGTGGATTACTTCTTTAAAAATCAGGATCGATTTAATAAAAGAGAAAAGTTTATTGAATGGCTAAGAAAATATTTTTACTGTTTACGTGTTTATATCTGGCATTGCCGGCCATGCTGCTGGCGCAAGTTGATCCGCAAAAACAATATACCGCGTTCGACATGCGCCACAACGGCAAAATCTACGTGGTGGTGACCGTGATACTTATAATTTTTATAGGAATCATTTTATACTTAGTGCGTTTAGACAGAAAAATAACAAAGCTGGAGAAAGAAAAGCTGTGAAGAGAAGCTGCGCGTGCTCAGCTGCAGGCATGAAGCCATGTAAAGAATGAGGAAGTGATCAACTTTAACCAATAAATACGTTTTAAAAAAGGTTACTGATAAACTGCGGACTCAAATTAACTAACAAACGATTGTGACTATATAAAATTTAAAACAAATCTTATGGCAGGACAACATGAATACAGTTTTTTTGGAGCTGTCGAAAAAAGCTTCGATAAAGCTGCCAAATTTACCAGCATCGATCCCGGTTTGCTGGAGCAGATCAAACAATGCAATTCCGTTTACAGAATGCATTTCCCGGTTAAAATCGGCGATAAAATTGAAGTTATAAAAGCATACCGTGTACAGCATTCGCACCACAAAACACCGTGCAAAGGCGGTATCCGTTTCGCTACTTCGGTTAACCTTGATGAGGTAATGGCGCTGGCAGCATTAATGACCTATAAGTGCGCCATCGTAAATGTTCCTTTTGGTGGCGCAAAGGGCGGCATCAGCATCGACCCCAAAAAATATACTGCGTATGAGCTGGAAAAAATTACCCGGCGATACACACATGAATTGATCAAGAAGAATTTTATAGGGCCTGGTACCGATGTGCCTGCACCTGATTATGGTACCGGCGAACGCGAGATGGCCTGGATACTGGATACCTATACCAGCATGCGCCCCGGCGAAATTGATGCATTGGGTTGTGTTACCGGCAAACCTGTTACGCAGGGTGGCGTTCGTGGTCGCAGAGAAGCAACCGGACTCGGTGTTTTTTATGGCTTACGGGAAGTATGCAACATGCCTGATATAATGAAAAGATTGGGATTGAGCCTTGGCGTACAGGACAAACGCATTATTGTACAGGGTCTCGGCAATGTGGGTTACCATGCAGCAAAATTCTTTCGGGAAGGCGGTGCAAAAGTAATTGCGCTGGCAGAATTTGAAGGTGCCATTATGAATGCAGACGGATTGAATGAAGAAGAAGTTTTTCAGCACAGAAAAAAAACAGGATCGATATTAAATTTTCCGGGAGCAACTAATTTTCCAAAGTCAAGTGATGCACTGGAACTGGATTGCGACATACTCATTCCCGCCGCATTGGAAAATGTAATTGATGGCATAAATGCCCCGAATGTAAAAGCGAAAATTATTGGCGAAGCTGCCAACGGACCACTTACGCCCGATGCGGATGAAATATTTATAAAGAAAGGTGTGCTGGTAGTGCCAGATATGTACCTGAACGCCGGTGGCGTAACCGTTAGTTATTTTGAATGGCTGAAAAACCTTAGCCATGTACGTTATGGCCGTATGGAAAAACGTTTTACAGAAAACATGAACAGTCATATTTTGGGGCAGATGGAAGAACTGTCTGGTAAAAAAGTAAGTTCGAAAGAAAGGGATTTTATTATGCATGGCGCGGATGAAGCGGATTTGGTGTATAGCGGGTTAGAAGAAACCATGATTGCTGCTACGCGCGAAATTATGGATGCCTGGAAAGCAAATCCAGCAGTTCCGGATATGCGCACTGCAGCGTATGTGGTTGCCATTAATAAAGTCGGTACCAGTTATGCTGAGCTGGGTATTTTTCCATAAAAAAATTTTATAGCGATAAAAAAAGGAGCCGGGCGATAAATCCGGCTCCTTTTTTATTCCGGTTCGTATCCTTCGAATTGCCGTAACGGAATCGGGTTACAATCTTACGGATTTGTTGCTTTAAACCCGCAACCTGGTGCTTTACGAGCGCAAAGCCGCTACATGTATGTAACAGTGAATTCGGTTTTTCTCCATCATATAGCTGTTCGGCCGTAACCGTGTTTCCGAATGATGTACTCCTGACTGTCAATTATTATTTCCCTGCAATAATAAACCAGGTATTATGTGCAGGTTGCAGAATTTCAATCATACTTTAGCACCAGGCTTCCGAAGCCAGGCAAACTGCCAGACACATCGTCCGGCACCCTTCGATAAAAATTTCATTCTATGCCTTTTCATCGCTGCCTTGTATTGACAATAAGATCGGTTTTCTTTTGTATAATTGACTTGCTAATGCTGGTGAATGTTAACCTGCATGCTCAAATTGCTGATACAAAGTTGTTACAGGAAAAAATAAACCAGTATAACCTCACGCATCCAACACAAACACTCTTTGTGCAAACAGATAAAACAACGTATACCAATAACGAAACTATTTGGTTTGCAGCTTATTTATTGCGTGATGTAAAAGAAAGCTTCCTGAAGCCTGATATTTTATCTGTTGCGTTGGTAGAAGAAAGCACCGGGGAAATAGCGTTACAAAAAAAATATTTGCTGGAAAAAAATTTTTGCCCGGGAAGTTTGCTGTTGCGCGATACAGTTAAACCCGGCAATTACGAGTTGCTGGCATTTACCAACCTCGTTAACAAAAAAGCTTTTCCGCTGGCTGTCTTTCGACAAAGTCTTACCATCAAATCTATTAAAGACCTAACATTTTCTACCAATTTTACAATAGCAGATACTTCGCTAACATCAGACACGCTGCGTATTGATGTAAAAGTTGCATTGCCAGGTGTGGCTACGGAACTGGCGAGCTTTGCCAGTATCGTTTATCATTTGCAGGAAGAACAGTCAAAAACCCTGAAGCTGGACGTATATGGAAGAGGCCAGATTTTAATACCACGAATAAAAATCAAACAGCCCAGGCAGCTTTTATTTACAACCACCCACTATAAAAAGGAGATACAGTATTTTAACCTTCAATTACCCCCGCCTGCAAAAGAAGATTCATTCAATATTTCATTTTATCCTGAAGGCGGCGATTTGGTGGATGGGCTACAATGCCGTGTTGCCTGGGAAGCAAAAACAAATTTGGGTACAGCCGTACAGGCAACTGCCGTATTGATGAAAGATGGAAAAATTACGGATACATTAATGACCAGTAACAATGGCATTGGCGTATTTAGTCTTGTACCAGCAACCGGCAGCGAGTATGTCTTAAGATTGCTGGCCAACAATAAAAAAATGTTATGGAAAGATTTTTTGTTGCCCGCTTCTCTGCGCAAAGGCGTAGGATTGGAAATTAAAAATGCCATATCATCCGATACACTGAATGTAAATATCAGAAGCAGTATTAACCAACACGTAAGTATTGCCATTTCCAATAATGATGAAGGCACTGTGTCAATACCAATAGAAATAAACAGGGAGAGAAACATCCGCTTACCATTAAATAAAATCAGCAAAGGTGTTAACACAATAACCATATTAGATGAAGAAGGCCGACCGCTGGCAGAAAGATTATTTTTTGCGCACTTCGATAAAAAAACCGGCGCTATATTACAAACAGATAAACCTGCTTATAAAACGAGGGAAAAAATAAGTCTCGGTATTCAACTAACTGATTCTGACAGCGCCAATATAGGTGGCGTATTCACCATTGCCTGCACACAAAACAACAGAATTGAATCCCGCAAACAAAAAGACATCGAAACTTATTATTACCTCGGGCAATTTTTTGAAGAGCCTTCGTTATACACTGCCGGCAGGGTATTAACGAATAAACACATTTTGGAGGACATCTTACTGCTCAAAGGCTGGCGAAAGTACACATGGCAAGGTATTATGCAGGCTGATGCTTCAGATACCGTTGGTACAATAAAAAAGCTAGTCGTAAAATACCAGGTATTCAACAATAACCACATTGTAAAAAAACCGGTAGACCTGGTAATGATGCGTGATTCTTCATTTGAAATGTTCACAACTGATGCTACAGGTGCGCTTAGCCCCGATGCCAGCGCCATTACAGTTATCGAAAACAGGAAAATGTTCATGAGGATATCAGGCAATAACAGCTTTGATTATCGGGTTGTGAGCGCTGATAGCCTGGAAAAAACAATGCTGCAATATGCCAGTCATTTGTCATTTCATTCAACAGAAAAACTATTGCAGTTACAAACAAGCTTACAGCAAATATTGAGCGATCAGCCTAAAGTGAAAATCTTAAAAGAAGTAGTAATAACCGCTCAAAAAAAAGACGATGGCTTTCTTGCTAAAACAACCAATGCGTGTGGCGATTACGTATGCGCGCGCGGGTATTTAAATTGTCCCTACCAAGATGAGCCTTTTTCACTTCCTGAAAAAGGTAAATTTTACCGCGTGAGTGCCAAAATTTGGCAGCCATACAGAGGGTGTTTGCTTGATAGTGAACCATCATTGGTTGAAGTAGGAAATGTGTATACGGCAAGAGCGTTTTATGGGATGGACAGTACACTGTTGCAACAAAGTACACCAGAATATATGTCAACCATATACTGGAACCCTTTCATGCTGGCAGATGACAAAGGTCACGCAAATTTTTCCTTTTATTCCAGTGATATCAAGGGAGAATGCAGGATTACAGTTCAGGGGATTGGAAAAAATGGTGAACCTTTTTATAGCGAGAAGAGAATACGGGTTGAATGATATTTCATTGTCCTGATTTAATAGTATAATAAATAGCACAACATGAAAAGAATCCTTTTTCTTATTTGTACATTTTTTCTGGCAACATTTTCTTTTGAATGCCTTGCCCAACAAATCTCCTGGACTGAAGTTGCACCGGGCGTATGGAAAGGGATTGCTGGCAAACCAGATGCATATGATTTATTGAAAGCATCAGGTGCATTGCCAAATACTGCGGCGATTGAAAAAATTGACAAATCAAATTTTCCTTTTAATCAAAATGATATTGCTGCCACTACCACTGATAACAAAACCTATTTACGTTTTCCATTAGACAGAAAAGAGCAGTTGTTTGGATTTGGATTAAACTTTCAAACGGTAAACCAGCGGGGTAAAATTTTACAATTGCACGTAGATCATTATGGTGGCAGGGATAATGGACGCACGCATTCCCCCACTCCCTTTTATGTTTCTTCCAAAGGATATGGTGTGTTTATTAATTCGGCAAGATATTTAACTGTTTACGCCGGTACAGCAGTTAGAAAAGACAGTAAAGATGCTCCGCCTGAACAGGATAGAAATACCGACAAAAATTGGGATGCACAACCATACTCGGATGCAGTAGAAGTAGTAGTGCCTGCTACAGGTGCAGAGATATATGTATTTGGAGGTCCCACCTCACTGGATGCAGTCCGCCGGTTCAATTTATTTAACGGGGGTGGATGCCTGCCACCGCGTTGGGGATTGGGTTTTACACAGCGCGTAAAATCTTTGACTACCTCAGATGAAGTTGAAAAGGAAGCAGATGATTTTGCAGCAAAAGGTTTCCCATTGGATTTTATTGGACTGGAACCGGGATGGCAAAGCAAATCTTATCCCGGTAGTTTTGAATGGGACAAAACAAGGTATCCTGATCCAAATAATTTCATTTCGGCGATGCTTCAAAAAAATATTCATCTTAATTTATGGATCAATCCCTACGTTTCTAAATACGCTTCTTTTTACAAAAACATATTGCCCTATACTGCATCGCATACTGTATGGAATGGCGTAGTGCCGGATTTTACGATACCTGCTGCCAGGAAATACTTTTTCGGGCAACTGGAAAATAATCAAATTAAACCAGGTGTAAGTGGTTACAAAATTGATGAAGTAGATGGGTTTGATAATTGGCTCTGGCCAGACGTGGCAATTTTTCCCAGTGGCATTGCGGCAGAACAAATGCGGCAAACTTACGGCGTATTATTACAACGGTACAGTACAGATATTTTTCATCAGCAAAATAAAAGAACCTATGGACTTGTACGGGCATCCAATGCGGGCGCGGTTTCTTTTCCCTATGTTATATACAATGATTATTACAAACATGAAGATTTTATAGCAGCATTGATCAACAGTGGATTTGCAGGCGTATTGTGGACACCAGAAGTACGGGCATCTGCAACAGCAGAGGAATGGTTGCGCCGGATGCAGACAGTTGTCTTTTCCCCGATGGCAATGATCAATGCGTGGGCAAGCGGTACAAAACCATGGTCGTACCCGGAAGTTGCGCCCCAGGTAAAGGCGCTGGCTCTACTGCGCATGCAAATGATTCCCTATTGGTACACTGCATTTGCGCAGTATCATTTTGAAGGTATTCCGCCTTTTCGGGCAATGAACCTGGAAGAAGGATTTAACGACGAAGCAACAAAAGAAACAATCAACGGTAATCTTGAACAAAACCCATATGCATTGGCTACCGTAAAAGAAATAAAGGACCAATATATGGCAGGTGAATACTTATTGGTGGCGCCGTTGTTTACTGGCGAAAAAACGCGTAAAGTTATTTTGCCCAAAGGCAACTGGTATGATTTTTATACAGGAGCATTTGCCGGCAATGGCGAAATAATAACGGTAACACCCGGCCTTGATAAAATTCCTGTATTTGTAAAAGACGGAGGAATTATTCCGATGCAAACAGCTTTGTTACATGCTGCAAAACCTGGCGAAAAAACAGCTGTTGAATTCAGGCACTACGGTGAGAAAAATGGCTTGTTTAATTTGTACGATGACGATGGTGAAACATTTGATTATGAAAAAGGCGCCTATAGCTGGCGCCAAATAAAAATTGAAAAAAATAAAGCAGGTGAATGGGTTGGTTCTATTTCAGCACCTGAAAAAGACAAGCCGAATACGCTTGGCGATATCAGTTATAAACACATAAATCAATAAATCATACTATTTTTAAAATGCAATTATCCATCACCGGTATTCAATTATCAAGCAGCCGTCTGTGATAATTCACCTGCCCGAGATGATAAGAGAGATGGGTTGATAAATGGATCAACATTTCGCCAGTACTTGTTTTCTTTTCAAAGACCAGCACCGGATATTCTTTAGCAAGCAATTCATCGTTTTTACCGGCCAGGGTTTTTTCAATTACAACGATGGTGTCATCTATCTTTTTTAACAATTCATCTTTTGGAACGTCCTTTAGAGAAAACTCTGCATCTCTATGCCTTACATAACCGGTATTTCCCATTACTGTGCCAATGAAAGTATTCAGGTTTCCAACCAGGTGCAGGCATAAATTACCCGCAGAATTGGCGATTTCTTTACTGGTAAGCCAAATCGTCTTTTCACTTCTATACAAAGATATTTCCTGCCTCAATTTTTTTAAATCCCGGATGTAAAATGCTTTTAAGATTTCAATTACCATTATGTATTGTATAAATATTGCTAAAGATACGCCCGGCAATTGGTTTATTACAGAACAAAACCTTCTTCAGCCAACCCTGCCGGCCGAAGATGCAACGGTGAAACATTGGTTCGCTAACTATTGATTACTATTTTAAATTGGTTTCAAATAATTTGAAAATACGTTTGTATTCATCCGTCCAGCTGCTGGGTTCTACAAAAGCATGATCTTCCATTGGATAGCCCATTATTTCCCAATTGTCTTTCCCCAATTCTATTAAACGCTGAGACAACTTGACTGCGTCCTGGAAATTTACATTGGTATCAATTATGCCATGACAGATCAATAAATGCCCTTTTAAACCATTGGCGAAATAATACGGAGAGCTTCTGCGGTAGGCGATGCTGTCATTAAAGGGTTCATTTAAAATATTAGCGGTATACCCGTGATTGTATTGTGCCCAATCTGTAACCGGCCTTAATGCAGCACCGGCAGCAAATACATCCGGTGCAGTAAACAATGCCATCAATGTAATAAAGCCACCATAAGATCCGCCATACAAACCAATATGTTTTGCATCAACGCCTAAAGAATCCACCATATATTTAGCTGCATCTACCTGGTCGGTTAAGTCTTTGCCGCCCATAAAACGATAAATACCAGTACGCCAATTCCGGCCATAACCCGCACTTCCACGGTAATCAATATCCATTACGGTGTAGCCATTGTCTGCCAGCAAATTATTAAACATGTACTCACGAAAATAACTGCTCCACCATTTATGTGCATTTTGCAAATAACCGGCTCCGTGCACAAATATGACTGCAGGTTTTGACGCTGCAGGATTGGCCGGTTTGTACAATCGGGCATATACCTGTGCACCATCCCTGGCCGTAATCGTTATTACCTGCGGATCTTTCCATGCATAAGAACTAAATTCTTCACTCATGGCTTTATTGGTAACCTGCTGTGGCTTGCTGCCAGGCTTGTTTTCCTGGAAATACAATTCCCAGGGTTTGTTACTGTACGAATATAAAAAAGCAATTTGTTTTTCATCCGGGGAAAGACTCACCTGGTTAGCACCAGTCATTGTTGTAATCCGTTCTGGCTTACCTCCGGTTGTTGGTAACCGGTAGAACTGCTGCTCACCGGGATGCACTTCATTGGTGGTAATAAAAAAATACTTTTTATCGTTGGATAAATGCGCTTCCTGCACTTCAAATTTTCCACTGGTAAGCGCTTTCTTTTCGCCTGTAGTTACATTGATCGTGTAGAGATGCGTATAACCTGTAACTTCCGATTGAAACCAATATGTATTTTCATCTATCCAACCCGTATTGGAGCCACCAAATCCACCATTAATACCCGGCCCACCTACCCAGGCATCATCATGTTGCCTGTCTAATAATTTTGTTTTACCAGTAGCTGGATTCAATAATAATATCCATCGATCTTTATTATCCTGTGCATGAATATCAACAACCACATGTGTTCCTTTTGCTGACCATACCGGGTTTGATATGCTAACAGTTCTGTTAAGCGAATCTTTCAATTTTTTTTTATACACTTCCGGATAGTCTTTAAAATATGCAGGTATGTCCCGTATCCCGTCTATATCATTTGTTTTAAACGGTAGTACCGTGTCTTTTTCTGTATCAAAAACATACAATGCCTGGCTGCCCTGTACACCGCCTACCTTGGTGCGGCCTGGTATGTCTTCTGTAAAACCACTTTCTGTAACATAACTGGGCACAATGGTATTTTTTCCTTGTCCGGGTTTGTAGAGGCGATACATAATATACCGTCCATCCGGGCTAACCTCCGCGCCCAATAAATTTTTATCTTCTGTATAAATAGTTTTCAGCATTTTCTTTTTGGGTAAGGCAGCACCCAAAGAATCTGTGAGATCCCGTTTTTGTTTCCGGCTGCGCAACACGTCAAAGTTCCTGAGCTGATCTTCTTTTAGCCATTTTTCCTGTATATTCAGATTGTCTTTCTTTGGCTCTTTTGGTGGCGGATTGCCGCGTTGAAAATTGCTTAATTGTGTAGTAAGGCCGGTGGCAATATCCCAGGCATATAAATTCTGATTGAGGGTGTAAACTATTTTTGTATCGTTAAATGAAAAGGAAGGATCACTTTCTATATCCACTGTTTCGGTAATGCGTCTTTCTTTGCCGGTTTTTGTATCGGCCATGAAAATATCGCCATCTTTATCGTACACATAACCCGTTCGGTTGCTGTTATACGTTATGTCTCTGTTGCGTAATATAGACTGACGCTGCTGGTAATTTGTTTTTTGCGGCGCCAGGTTTTCTTTACTGATATAATACAAAGAATCAGTAATTGCTTTTTCAGGGTTCCAGTTAAAATAAATGTATTTGCTATCATAACTCCATGTAACATTTGCAGGAGAAGTGCCCATCCATTTTGGATCACGCATGATTTTTTCCACCGTTAATTTTCCTAATTGATTTTGTGCGGTACCCGCGAGAGTTATCAACAGGGAAAAAAAAGAGATCAGCTTTCTCATATCAGTTGTTTAGTGTAAAATTCCATTCATAAAAATGGACGCTATATTAAAATAAATAATCAGCCCGGTTACATCTACCAGCGTAGCCACAAATGGCGCCGATGATGACGCCGGATCGGCACCTAATTTTTTTAATATGATGGGAAGCATACTGCCGGTAAGCGTGCCCCAAAGTACGACACCAATAAGCGACAAACTAACGGTTAGGGCTACCAGCAGCCAGTTAGCGCCATATATATCTTTGAATACCCCTCTTACCATTAATACGTGCCAGAAGGATATGCGGATAAATCCTATCAACCCCAATATAGAACCAAGTAAAAACCCGGAAAAAATTTCTCTGCGCATTACACGCCACCAGTCTGTTATTGTTACTTCTTTCAATGCCATTGCTTGTATAATAAGTGTAGACGCCTGTGAGCCACTATTACCGCCGCTGGACATAATAAGGGGAATAAAATTAACCAGGATCAGCCATTTAGCCAGTTCATCGTTATAATAAGCCATAGCCGTGGCCGTTAGCATTTCACTCAAAAAAAGTATAATGAGCCAGCCAACGCGCTTGCGTATTAATTTAAAAAAAGGTGTTTCCAGGTACGGCTCATCCAAGGCTTCTGTACCACCAATTTTTTGTATATCCTCCGTATACTCTTCGCTGGCCACCCATAATACATCGTCAATTGTTACAATACCCAGCAGCAAGTTATTGTTATCTGTTACCGGCAGTGCCACGCGGTTATTCATCTTAAATGTTTCGTAGGCAACTTCCTGGTCGTCGTTTACATTCAGCGCAATGTAACGGTTGTCAATTACGTCACTCATTTTCTTATCCGGGCTGGCCAGGATAATCTCGCGTATGCGCACATCATCAATAAAAATCCCTTTTTCATCAATCACGTAAATCACATCAATGGTTTCACTGTCTTTGCCCACAGTACGAATTTGCTGTAATACTTCTGTTACGGTCCACTCCAACGGCACAGCTATATAATCCGGCGTCATGAGTCTGCCTACGCTGCTTTCAGGATATCCCAGCAGTGCCAGGGTAACTTTACGTTCTTCGGGGTCAAGTGTTCTGATGAGTTCTTTAACCACTTCATTCGGCAGTTCTTCTAAAAAAGCGGTACGGTCATCTGCCGGCAGCTCATTTAATAATTCAGCCGTCTTTAATGGCGGCAGCTCATGAATGATATTTTTTTGCGTTGGCAGATCAAGTATTTTAAAAACACTTGCTGCGCGGTGAACGCTCATGTTAGCGATTATCTGGCTCTCGTAATCGGCGTATTTATTAATGAGTTCAGCAACATCGCTGATGTTTTGGTGGTTCAGGAAATCTTTGATGCGCAAAACGTCGTCGCTTTGCACAACTTCCAGGAATTGCTCTTCCATATTAGGTTCATCAAACGCTAAGCTCATGCTTCAAATTTACCGTTTCTTATATTTAAACGGCCAATTGTTAATTGCAAATTGATGAAGTAATTTCAACTATTATTTAAACCGCAGAAACAGTTAACAGAAGATGATACAGCCATTTCTTTTTATAGCACCTACAAAAGCAATGGGCCGCGGGGTCTTTACCGATACGCTGATTGAAGCAAATACGGTTATTGAAATTGCCCCGGTAATTGTAATGAGTGCGGCAGACAGGCAAAAACTGGATAAGACCCTGCTGCATGATTATATTTTTGAATGGGGTGCGCGAAAAAGAAAATGCGGTATGGCGCTGGGGTACGTGCCTATATATAATCATTCATATGCTTCCAATTGCGAATATGAAATGGATTTTGATGAACAAACCATTACCATTACAACTATGCGAGAAATACAGGCCCGTGAAGAATTATTTATTAATTACAATGGAAGTTGGAACGATGAAACACCGGTATGGTTTGATGATAAAAAAATATAGAGAATTGGGTATTTGAAATTTCCGATGGAGTCATTTTGGCATTTATTGGCATCTCTTATTAAAGATCTCAAAATTATGCCATCAGGCATCCGCAATTACTTCTAATCTGTTATATGACCACCCGCTGTTATCCATGCAGTAATTTTATCACGATCCGCCTGTAACAAAGCGGCTCTTGGCGGTTGCGGCATCTGGTCGGCAGTACCTGCCTGGTCTACGGCACGTTGTTTTATAAGCGTTCCGTAATCAACAATTGTACAATCTACCGTATAGTTAGGTGATTGCGTACCATTATGGCACCCGGTTACAGCACAATTAGTACTAACAATAGTTTTGACAGCGGTAAAAAGGGTTCCCGGCGTTTTTCCTGCACAAGCGGCATCTTTTGCAGCTACCGTACTGCTTGCAGAACCGGTACAACCATTAACATTTTTTGCAGTAATTGTATACTTGCCTGCCGCCAGGTTACTGAAAGTACCCGATGATTGAAAAGCACCATTATTTAAACTGAAAGTAAAACCAGTGCCACCGGTTGCTGTAACTGTAATGCTTCCATTAGCAATACCTGCATCTGCCGCTACCGGGGAAGGCGCAACAACTACCGTTACTCCTGTACACGGATTTCCCGGCGTTGTAATACCAGCACCTCCTTTGCTGCACGCATTAAAGATGATGACTGAAAAAAATGTAAAGATCCAAACCGTATAAAACAGTTGGTTTTTATTCATAAAAAGTATTAAACGGATTTGTTAACGTTTTACCGGATGCTTGTATTGTACAGTCAGGTTCAGGCCAAAGCTGCTAAGTTTGATTTTTCCGAAACCAACACCGCCCAGCGGTATTTTAGCATATGGCTCTAACTGCAGGTTCATATGTTTACCAATCTGCCGTTGAAAACCAACCGAAAGATCAAGAATGGAGAAAACATGATTAAACGTGCTGTCGTTCGACCAGGCGGAAGTAGCTGACCACGGCGGATTACCTGTTTTATAGGAATAGGTATACGCCTGCTTTTTCATAAAATAAGACGACAGCCCTGCGCTGGTAAAGAAAACTATTTTTGATGAGGGATTGAAAGTGTACCTGGCAAGCAGGGGTACATCCAACATGCGGCAGTACCCTTCAACTGTTTGCAGGTCTACCCAATTGGTAAAATAGGATGCAGGCGGATGATAATCGGTACCATTCAGTTTGTAACTTTTTTTCGTGTATACGACGCCGGTATATACTGACCAGTATTTACTGAACTGGTATCCACCCATAAAGCCAATATTGTATCCAATGTCTGAACTATACGTAAACTTCACCGTGCTCAAATCAAGACCACCTGTGAGGCCGAGCAAAATTGCCCTGTCGTGTTTCGATTTATTCTTTGCTTTGACCGTTGCTGGTTTTACTGAATCTTTATTTTCAGTGGCAGCCATTGACTTTGAGGCAATTGTATCGTGCGCAGCATTCTTTCTATTGCTGGTTGTATCTGTAAGAGGTTCGGCAAAAGGTTGCGTACTGCTGTTACTGCTGCCGGTGTTTTCTTTTGTATTATCTGCATCCGTATTATTTGCCGCAATATCATCCGCTGCGCCTGCTTTGTCTTTTCCGGATATTTTCTCATCTTTTGTTGGCGCGGATGAACCCTTAATATATTTGTTTCCTTTATTGTTTATACGTGTTGCGGAAGCCACATCGTCAGCTCCGGTCACATCTGTTTCTGCAGTTGCCGTGCCGTGCTGTTGCTTTTTTTGCAGCGTTAAAGTTTGATCAGGACCTGATTTATTTTCGTTTGCAGATATCGCATCTTTTGTGGCAGCAATATGGTTTTTTGTTGAATGATTTATGCCAGGTGGCGTAGTTGCTGGCGATATGGATACAAAAGGTTTTGCATCACTGCTATTTTTTTGCGAAGGCAAATGTTTTGAAGATGCAGCAGGAACAACAGCATTACTTCCTGGGATTATTTTTTGAGAACCTGCCATTTGATTAGCTGCTTGCGTTGTTGCAGGGCCGTCTTTTTTAATATTATCGCCGGCAACCTTTGTACCGGCCGAATTTTCTGTTGGTGCGCCAGAAGCCTTATTGTTTGTTGGATTAGCTATGTAATCTTTAGTCTTAGTGTCTTTTACAACCGCGCTGTTGTCTTCAGCAGCAATGGATTTATCTTTTGTATCACCTTTTGAACTTTCGGGTGTTTTTGTTTTATCAGTTGAGGCAATCGTGTTAACTGTACGGGTACCATACCAAACGGCGGTTCCGGCAACTGATGAGCCCAGTGCCAATAAAAAGAAAAATAAGAATCCGCGGCGCTTTT
>JBDUAY010000378.1:0-5763 GCA_040004415.1 Bacteroidota bacterium
ATACCTGCGATAATTAAAACAGTTGCGAGAACTTTCATATTGGTGCTTTTTAGGTAACAACTGTACAAAGTCAAATGATATACCACTAAAAATGTATGGCTATTACATGAAAGCGATGTGGCGCGCACAGTATTGATCCTGCGGAAAACGGAAAAACCTACTGATAATCAGTTCAATAAGAGTAAAGGCCTATCTATTGAAAAACGCGGCAACCCGCTCCGGTAGAATTTTGCGGGTATTAAAATCTACAGAAGGATAAATAATAGTAAAAGCAGGATGATTTAATACCAATTAAATCACTGGATGTAATAGATGTTAACATTTAGCGTTTAATAGTAGAATCCGTCCCCATGAAAAACTTTCTATATACGTATATTCACTTATTTAACAGGCGTTGCCACTGCGCATTTTATGCATGTAGAATTTCTGCACTGCTTTTGTCAAGCGTTTTGCCAATCATTTGTTCCGGACAAAGCATTGGGAACTGGACATTTAACAATGTACTGACCGGAACGCCAGGACTTCATAATGTAGTCAGTTTAGCTGACTTTTCTTCCAGCGTTCCCATACACAGCTTTAATGGCGGCACAGAATATTATGGCGAAAACGGATGGCCATCGGGTGCTGTCAATACGGCTATGTATATGGAATTCAGCCTTACTCCTTCTACAGGTTACCAACTTGATATCAGCACACTTGTACTTACGATGCGCAGAAGTAATACGGGTTCACCAGCGGGAAGCGGGCCTGCTACCTGGTCCTTGCGCAGCAGCCTTGATGGATTTACAAGTAATATTGCCAGCAGCAGCATGACACTTACCTACGCCAATTACACGGTTACCCCCGGCAGTAGTTTTTTAAATTTATACAGCACCACTACCTTCAGGTTGTATGGATATAATGCAAGTATTGGTAGCGGTGGCAACAGCAGGTTTGTGATTGACAACATAACGGTGAACGGCCTTGGCTATCTATTACCGGTTAAGTTAGGATTGCTGCATGCGACACTACAGGAAGAAAAGGTAAATTTGTCTTATACAGCATATAACACCGAAGCAAATGCACGTTATTTAATAGAAAGATCTTCGGATGGCATTAATTATGTTCTGGCAAACACAGTTACAGAGGCAAATACAGCAGCTGAAAAGAATTACAATTATATTGATGATGTAGCGTCGCTAAATTCTTCATCAGAATTATTTTACAGGTTGCATACTATCAGCAGTTCGGGTACGCATACTTTTTCCGAAACTGTTGTTATAAGAAAAAAAATAATTTCTGCGCGTATAAAAATATATGTAACCAATAATCAACTTCACATTAATGGTGCATTTCCAGCAGAAGGTATTTATCACGCTGTTATCTATGGCATCAACGGACAGGTTATTATCAATGTTCCATTTAACGCATCAACCGGAAACAATGCTTTTATTGTAAATATTGATAAGAAAATTCCCCTGGCAAGCGTAATTCAAATAAGCAACAGCAAAGGCTACTTAAGTTCATTGATTACAGTCAACCGCTAAAAGATGTGTTTTGGTATGAGCGTGCTCAGAAGTCAGCTCATACCCTTTGTTTTAATATTATCACAGCTCTAGTAAAGAGCCGCAAGAATGGTTTTTTTCGTTTTTAACCACGTTTCCGGTTCTTGAAATAAGTGGCGGCTTTGCGGGAACTGCGTAAAGGCTGATTAACACCCCCTTTTCTCATTATCCATCAATAAACACATACATCAGTGAATATCTAACGAACGTTTTCTTCCATTCACCGAACAAAATAATACAAAAGCCGAATTAATTTAACTGGCGGCTATTTGCGATGCATCTTTGTACAGCAAGAACGAAATATCCAAATCCTTAGAAGAATTCATCCAAATCCTGAAAAAAAAGCATCCAAATCCTGTAGAAAAAGCATCCAAATCCTGTAAAGAACACTACCAAATCCGTTGAAAAAACCGAACATCCATTTATCCAAATCCGTAAACCCATTTTTTGTCCGTTCAATTATCCGTATGTAAAACCAAAATCCATACTCAGAAACCATTCCTTCATCTTTTTTACCAACACTTTTTTTCTGAGCAAATAATTAAGAGCTGTCTAACGACGGCTCTTTTTTTTATGCGCCCAAAGCCACACACCTAAACTGCTACAGGAAATTGCTCATCCAATCACGTGATTTGAGTGAAGAGATATTTTGTTGTTGTAAGAGTTTACATAATGCCCTGTCGTTCTGCACCTGCTTATCCGCCCTTTTCTTCCATTTACCGAAGGAAATATGACAAAAGCCGAATTAATTTAACTGGCGGCTATTTGCGGTGCATCTTTGTAGCAGCAAGAACGAAATATCCAAATCCTTAGAAGAAATCATCCAAATCCCTGAAAAAACAAGCATCCAAATCCTGTAGAAAAAACATCCAAATCCTTTAAAGAACATTACCAAATCCGTTGAAAGAACCGAACATTCATTTATCCTAATCCGTAAAACCATTTTGTCCGTCCAATTATCCGTATCCTGTAAAACCAAAATCCATACTCAGAAAACCTTTCCTCCATCTGTTCCAAAACATTCTTTTTCTGAGCAAATAAAATTAAAAGCCGCGCCGTCAAGCGCGGCTTTCTCTTACCTGGGAATACTGCTTTATTAAAATCCTTTTTTCTTTGTATCCATTTTACCGGCGTTTGCTTTTGCTATCGGGTAATCGAATACAATGTTGCAAAATGCTTTTACACCCACATCCAGCTGGCTATCATCAATATAAAAATCTGGTGTGTGATGACCAGGCGCCTTTGCAGGATCCATTCCTTTTGTCATGCCGCCAAGATTAAAAAAGAAAGCAGGTGCTTTTGTTCCGAAGAAAGAAAAATCTTCGGCACCCGTTGTCCATTGTGAGCTTGAAATATTACCGGCACCCGCAGCCCGTTGTAATGATGGCACCATCATGGCCACCAAAGCAGAATCATTGAACGTTACCAATGTTTTTGTATCTATTGACACTTCCGCCTTTGCGCCGTTTGCTTCAGCTATATTGTGTACCATACGGCGTACGCGTTCATGCACTTCTTTCTGCATAGCAGAATCAAGCGTTCTGATGGTTCCTTCCAGTATTGCCTCTTCCGGAATAATGTTGCTTCTTATGCCGCTATGAAACTTACCTACCGTAATCACTACGGGTGCTTTTACAATGTTTTCCTGGCGACTTACTATAGTTTGTAATCCGTTAATAATTTGCGTTGCTGTTACTATTGGGTCAATACTTTGCCATGGTGCTGAACCATGTGCCTGCTTACCCTTTATCTTTATCGTAAACCAGTCGCTGCTGGCCATAAACGGACCGGCTTTATATTTTATCGTTCCGGATTCTGTTGCGGAAGCAATATGTAAACCAAACACGGCGTCTACAGTTGGATTATCCATTACACCTTCTTTTATCATTAATGGTGCACCTCCTTCTTCATCTCCCGGCGTGCCTTCTTCGGCGGGTTGAAAAAAGAATTTTACAGTACCGGCAATATCTTTTTTCATAGACGCCAGCACTTCTGCTGTGCCCATTAAAATAGCCACATGACTATCATGCCCACAGGCATGCATAACCGGTACTTTTTGTCCGAGATAATCGGCGGAATCTTTTGAAGCGAACGGAAGATTGACTCTTTCATATACCGGAAGCGCGTCCATATCCGCACGCAATGCTATCACCGGGCCAGGCTTACCACCTTTTAATATTCCTACCACGCCGGTTTTTGCAACTCCCGTTTGCACTTCTATGCCAAGACTCTTTAAATGTTTGGCAATCATGGCCGCAGTTTTAAATTCGCGGTTGCCCAGTTCAGGATGCTGATGAATATAGCGCCGCCACTCAATTACTTTTGTTAACTCTGCCTTTGATTTCTGATCTATTTGTTGCTGTATGGTTTGTGAAAATGATGCAATGCAAAAAATTAGTGCGAGGCCTGTGAGGCTAAGTAGTTTTGGTTTACACATGTATAGTTAGTTGTGAGGTGAATATAAGAAAATTCCCTCATCCCCTGTCCTTCTCCAACAAGTTGGCGGGGATTTCTCAACGAATCATTCACTACAAAACATTACAGGGGATGCACAATCGCAAGATGTTTGATTTATTTACGTCTGTCCGATGAATCTGTTACCCGGAGCTGATTTTTTTATTTTCACATTTACATAGTCAGCTCCAGTCCCAAATGACCACCGCCCATTCATCGAGATCATCTTTGTAAATGTCAACCGTTTTAAACCCAATTCTTTCATGCGCGCGGATAGAGCGCGCATTACGCGTAGCTATCTCCGTTATAATAAAGTCATATTTATTTTGAAATGCTTCCCGGTGCTTATTGTACAGCATATCAAACACTCCTTTTCCGCGGTAAGCTGCGGCTACGCATATTTGTCCCATCACATAAAAATTGTATTGCTCAACCGGTTTGCCAGTGTATTTCATTTTACCAAATCTTTCAAACATGGGGAATAACTCCGGCACTACCGTACTACAGGCAATGGGCATTACCAATGCGTAGCCCGCCAGTACATCATCCTCTTTTACAATTACACTGGCCGCTATGTTATGCATTTGCTTTAGCTGTTCCAGGCTATGCGTTACAGTAACAAATCCCTGCTCTTTTTCTATCGCATAGTCATTAATGCCATGCAGGTTCTGCCGTTGTAAATGCAGGATTTGTTGCAATTCTTTTTCTGTGGATACTTGTGAAGCCTCGAGCATTTCTAATGTATGATTTCTAATGTCGCCCTCACCTCCGCCCCTCTCCACTTTGTGGCGGGAGTGACCCGACGGGAATGTCTTTATTAATTTAATCTGTGGGTGCCCAATAAACAAGCGCAATTAAAATAATCAGCATGCCGCCATGCACAATTGAAAAAAAATAGTACAACCAGGAACGTTATGACCATATCGAACAAGCAATTCCCGGAGGACCCCCGCTATATGAAAATGGAGCGGGACCGGCGGTGAAGGGTCACGCCTTATATTCACCAAACACTTCTCTTAGCGTATCAGCGATCTCACCCAGCGTACATTTATTTTCTACTGCTTCAATTACCACCGGCATTATATTTTCTCCGCTGCTGGCTTTATCATTTAAATCCTGCAAAATAGCATCGCACTTACCGGGACGACGCTGGTTACGTAATTGTTTTAATTTTTCTATCTGCACCAGGCGTATGCTATCGTCTATTTTAAAAGATGGGGTGGTTTTGCCTGCACCGGATTGAAATTTATTTACACCAACAATAATTTTTTCTCCTGCTTCTATTTGCTGCTGGTATTGCCAGGCGCTGCGTGCAATTTCGTCCTGTATAAATCCTTCTTCAATGGCGCTCACGCTGCCGCCCATGGCATCTATTTTTGCAATCAGCTGCCAGGCCTGTTGTTCAACATCATTGGTAAGCGCTTCAACATAATACGAACCGGCCAGCGGATCAACCGTATCAGCAATGCCGCTTTCAAATGCAATAATTTGTTGCGTGCGCAAAGCGATGCCCGCCGCCTCCTCTGTGGGCAAATTAAGTGCTTCATCATAACCGTTAGTATGCAATGATTGCGTGCCACCCAGCACTGCCGCCATCGCCTGTACCGTAACACGTGCAATATTGTTAAGCGGCTGCTGTGCAGTTAACGTGCTGCCACCGGTTTGTGTATGAAAACGCAGCATCATCGCTTTGGGATCGGTAGCCCCTAATTCTTTCATCATCACCGCCCACATTTTACGCGCAGCCCTGAACTTGGCCGTTTCT
>JBDUAY010000379.1:0-5730 GCA_040004415.1 Bacteroidota bacterium
CCCGGAAGCAATACCGAAAAAGTAGCTGCGCAATATTTGCAGTTGCTAAAGGATAAAGGCGTGGAAGCAAAATTTGTTTCTTTGGTGGGATTAAATGTAAACGAACGAAATCCCGACATAAAAAAATTAGAAAAGGATATTTTAATTGGAACGGATAAATTCATTTTTATTTCTCCTGAATACAATGGCAGCATCCCGGGCGTGTTAAAATCTTTGATAGATCATACAGATATTAAGAATGTATGGTGGGGTAAAAAAGCGCTGCTGACAGGCGTATCAACGGGCCGGGCCGGCAACCTGCGCGGCATGGAGCACCTGACCGGTATTCTGCATTATGTAAAAATGCATGTCCATCCAAACAAATTACCCATCTCTGTGGTTGATACGCTGCTGAATACCGATAACCAGATTACAGACACCGAAACATTGAAAGTTATCGATGAACAACTCGACGAATTCCTTGCTTACTAGGGTGTAAGCTCAAGGTCTAATGCCCTGGATTTTAGCACACTTACTACATTAGAAAGAAACTTATAGCTACCTTAATCATACCCCTCAAACTATAAAATTTTTAAACTTACTTCATGCGCAGTCCTTCTTTTTTATGGATAATAATGGTGTTAATGATATTGCTCGATGTCTATGTTTTCCAGGCAGTAAAAGTAGTCAGCAGCGGCGCGGGTCCCAAAACCAAACTAATTATTTACACGGCCTATTGGGTTTTATCCGGTCTTACCGTTCTCATAATATTATTGATGCCGCTGGTAAATTATGATAAATGGCCGCGCACCGTTCGCACCTATTTATTTGCAACGATATTAGGTTTATTTTTTGCCAAGGTTATTGCTGTTGTCTTTTTTTTGCTGGATGATATCCGTCGTTTAATACAGTGGGCCTCCGGAAAAATTTTCTTTCGCAACACCGAAGCAGAAGGGTTTGGCGCCGAAGGCATCACCCGTTCTTTATTTTTAAGCTGGTTGGGCATCGGTGCCGGCAGCGCGCTTTTTGGAACATTGATTTACGGTTTCAGCAATAAATACAATTACCAGGTAAAACATGTAAAGCTCGCATATGATAATTTGCCGAAATCATTCAAAGGATTAAAAATTTTGCAGGTAAGCGATATTCATAGCGGAAGTTTTACTGATAAACAAGCGGTGATACATGGGGTTGAAATGGCGTTGAAAGAGAATCCTGATATTATACTTTTCACCGGCGACCTGGTAAATGATCGTGCCACTGAAATGGAAAATTATATGGACGTCTTCAGCCGGTTAAAAGCGCCCATGGGTGTGTATTCTACATTGGGCAATCACGATTATGGCGATTATGTGCAATGGGAATCTGCCGAAGCAAAAAGAGCTAACCTCGAAGACTTAAAAAAAGTACATGCGGCATTGGGCTGGCGTTTATTAATGAACGAACACGTGGTATTGGAAAAAAACAGCGAACAGATAGCATTGATAGGAATAGAAAACTGGGGTGCCAAAGCAAGATTTCCAAAATATGGCAGAATGGATCTGGCTTACCCCGGAACAGAAAAATATCCATTTAAAATTTTAATGAGTCACGATCCAAGTCATTGGGACGCAGAAGTACAACCCAAATACGGCGATATCGATTTAACGCTTTCCGGCCATACACATGGTATGCAGTTTGGCGTGGAGATACCCGGTTTTAAATGGAGCCCGGTTCAATATGTTTATAAGGAATGGGCTGGCTTATATGAAACCGGCAAGCAAAAATTATATGTAAACCGTGGGTTTGGTTTTATCGGCTATCCCGGCCGCGTGGGCATATTACCCGAAATAACGCTGATAGAGTTGACCTGATTATTTTAAATTTTGCTGTCTTTCCGACCTGTCTTCTTTATTTTTTCATAATACGGGGCACTCAGCGGCGAAGCAATCGGTGTTATAATTACAGTTCATTGCATGCTGAGATTTTATGCGGCAAAAAAATAAAAAATATCGACCAAAGGAGCTTATCCACAATCAGCTAAAATAATGGGCAACTGTTTAAACTCACCGCAATTTCTACGGTCATAGCGGCGTTCTCACAAACCAACAAACGGAAAGCACAGCACACCCTCATGAAGAAGACCTTACTACTTGTTTTGTTTACGGGATTGCTGCTGGTGCTACAGCAAAAAAGTTTTGCCCAGCATAAGCTGGATTCGCTATTTGCGAAGGGTGATTCAACAACCGTTATGGATTCACTGATGAATGGTTTTGATGCATTTCTGGATTCAATGACCCAACCAAAAAGCTTTTTTTCTGCCAGTGCTGGTATGGGTAACAGAACATTCAGTATAAAAAATAACGCGCTCAACGCCCAGGAAACAACTACCCGGCAATTGTCTCTCACCCCTACCCTTGCTTACTATAATAAAAAAGGTTTGGGCATTGCTGTAACAGGTTTTGTTGCCAACCTCAATAACAATTTTCATTTTTATCAATATGCACTTACACCTTCCTATGATTATATAAGTGCTGCCATATCTGCCGGCATTTCTTATACACGATATTTTGGAAAAGATACAGCCACATTGAATGCAAGTCCATATGATAATGATCTGTATGGTTACTTCAATATCCATCACAACAGTTGGCGCTACGGCATTGCTGTGGGATACGCAACGGGCAAATTCAATGATAAATTAACCTATCCAGATTCTGTGCAACGCTTCAATAACCTGTTACAAAAACTTGAATGGGTGCGCATCCGCAAAACCGTTGCCTCTGCAGAACGCATCAGGGATTTTTCACTCTCGGCATCTTTGCGCAAAGATTTTGACTGGTACGGACTGCTGAGCAGCAAAGATAATCTTACACTCAGCCTTACCAGCTATCTCGTAACGGGTGCATCAAAAATAAAAACCAGTACGCATATTAATTACGCCGTTAAAAATATCACCCTCACAAGATTCAGGAAAAGTTACAGCCATGCTGATGGCAATGATTTCCAGGTACAGTCCGCAGCATTGTCCGCCAGCATTCTCTACACAATTGGAAAATTCAATGTGCTGCCCATCTGGTTTATGGATTACTACTTCCAGGATACCGATCAGAAGTTTAGTCAGGTTTTCTCGCTTACCTTTGCATATAACTTTTAATACGGAACGCCAGGCCGGTAATGTGCGACAGTTTTATGATCTCCTTTATAATCTATTAACTTTATTTAACTTCTATTAAAGCTAAATGGCATATAACTTGAAACATAATTGTCAACTAAAAAACTCTACATCATGAAGACGAAACTCCTGGTTCCTCTTTCTGCATTTGTTTTATTTTCATTGGCAGGTATGGCTCAAACGCGCGTACCTGTTTTCCAACTCGGCGTTAAAGGCGGCGTGAATATTTCCAAGATTGATGGTCAATCTTTTTCTGATGAATTCAACTATGGTTATCATGCAGGCGCCTTTGCCATCATAAAGGTTACCAACCACATCCAGATTCAACCGGAAGTACTGTTCAATCAATACAATACAAAAGCAGACACCGCATTTGGAAATGTGCTGAATGTTAAGAACCTCAAAGATGTAAAGCTTAACTATCTTTCGGTGCCATTGCTATTAAATTTAACACCCGTTAAATTTATTTCATTCCAGGTAGGACCTCAGTTTGGCATTCTTCTCGACAAACACAAAAATCTTTTTGAAAATGGAAAAGATGCATTCTCCGGAGGCGACTTTTCTATGGTGGGCGGCGTGCAATTAAATCTAGGCGCCCTTAAAGTCAGCGGACGGTATGTTGTTGGGCTTGCCAATATCAACGATGCAGGCAATAGTGAAAAATGGAAAAACCAGGGCTTTCAGCTGAGCGTAGGATTGAGAATTATTTAATAAGTTGGTTGGTCTATATAAGCAATCCCTTCTGTCATGTTCCCTTATGACGAAGGGATTTCTTTTTCTGGCGGGTGGAGGGCAGACATAGCAGGCAGATCAAACATTTTTTGTACGATGCTATTGAGACAATAAATTCAATGTCTTTGGCTAAGGGCTTTGATGTTCCATCGGAACATTTTGTGAGTAGAAACAATTTTATATTGAAAATACGTGCCGCAGGTATGCTTTATGCAACGCCCGATACAAGCATAAGACACTCCGATGAAACGCTACAACCCATAAAGTACAGCGCCAGGGTACAATGGCAATTACTTAACTAAATAACATTGACATAATAAATTCCAGATTGACCGTTGAACAATATATTTTTTTAATATTGCTTATGAGAAAACGACCTATTGCATTTGTCTTCCTTTTTTTTATTGTTATTGCATCACACGCACAGGATAGCTGCAACTGTCTCACTAACCTTGATAGCATGATTAGAAAAGTCAGCAATAATTATGCAGGCTATAAAGATAAAGTGAATGCGCATACACAAACCGGTTATCAGTCACTGGTAGATTCTTTGCAAAAAGAAGCGGTTACCAAACTTCACATGGGCGATTGCTTTCCGTTGCTTGAAAAATACCGTTTGTATTTTTATGATAAGCACCTGCAATTGCGTTTAAAAGAGCAGCAGGCTTCCCAATCTGCAAACGCTCAAATCAATCCTCCGCCTGTTCAAACAAAATGGAAAAAGCAATCCCTGACAGATAGTTTACACAAACAAAGAAGAAAATTAGATCCGGTTGAAGGTATCTGGACAACTGAAGGTTATGAAATTGGCATAAGGTTTAATGTGCGTAATAAAAGGTATGATGCCGTAGTGCTTACTGCTGCAAACAAAAACTGGAAAGAAGGCATGCTGAAATTCAGTAGTAAACCGTCGTCCCATGGTTTGTATGAAACGGAATACTACCGGGGTGATTTTGTAAAAGACAACATACACCTGAATGTCTATCGCAACATTATCGAAATAGAAAATTATGGTCTTTGGAAAAAGGTGTACCCGGCAATCACCGATACGATCAGTTCTGCAGAATACACAAAAAGCCATGCTGCTTTCGGGAGCTTCCAGTTGAGATACCTGGATGCCAACACTGTTTACATTGCATTAAAGTCCTGTGATCTTTCGATAAAGCCTATACTCGACAGCACGATGTTCAGCAATAAAGAAAGATTAAAAAATATATCAAACTGGATTGTTGATTTTCGTGGTAACGAAGGCGGATCAACAGATGTTTTTAGCAGTCTGTTACCTTATCTCTACACAAAACCGATGTATGAAAAAGGAAGCAGTCATTGGTTAACGACAGACAATACGGGTGAATTAAAAAAATTCAGGGATGAAAGCAAAGCATTGCTTGATACGGCTACATTACATCAATTAAATGCATGGTTTGAATTTGAGAAAGCAAATCCGAATGGCTGGTATCGTGATAAAGCTGACAGCGTGAAGTTCGATTCTGTTAGGTCTTATCCACAACGTGTCGCTATTTTATCAGATAGAAATAATGCCAGCAGTGGTGAAACATTTTTAATAGTGGCGCATGGCCTGAGCAATAAGGTTACGATTATGGGAGAAAATTCTGCTGGTTATCTTGATTACGGTGATCTGCTGCCATCTTCGCTTCCCTGCGATAAACTGGCTTTTTATATTCCTTCGCGCAGGGCCAATTATGTCGATGATGGCGTTTCGTATGATCGTACCGGTTACCCGCCCGATGTATATATACCTGCCGGAACAACAGACTGGATTGCATTTGTGTATAATTGGTGGAACACAAAACACTAGTTTTGTTCAGGCCACAGCGGCCTTATTCCTGCAACGGCGCTGCACC
>JBDUAY010000380.1:0-5726 GCA_040004415.1 Bacteroidota bacterium
TTAAAGCCACCATTAGTAATGCAAAGGCTGTCCACATATTACTGGTATGACTTAATGCAGTTAATAAAGGAATCGTAAGCAATGTTCCTGATATACCAAATGCAAGTAACAACGGGCGGCGACCAATTCTATCGCTCAACATACCAAACAATGGTTGTATTAAAGCAAAAAGAAAAAGCGAGCAAAATGACAGCAGGGTAGATTTGTTTTTGCTAAGACCCGCCGTATTGACCAAAAATTTTTGCATGTACGTGGTATACGTGTAGAATGCCAGCGTGCCGCCAAGTGTAAGTCCGCAAACAATTGCAATGGCTTTTGGATGTTTCATTAATTCTTGTACGGTTCCTTTATTTTTTGCTGTATCCTGCTTCTTTTCGAACGCATCTGTTTCTCGTAAGTTATATCGTAAATAGAGCGCTACCAGCGACAGTATTGCGCCAATCACAAAAGGAATGCGCCATCCCCATTCATGCAATTGTTTGTCGGTAAGAAAAACATGCTGCAATAATAATTGTAATCCCAAAGCAATCAGCTGACCACCTATCAATGTAACATACTGAAAGCTGGAATAAAATCCGCGCCTGCCCGGCGTCGCCACTTCGCTTAAATACGTAGCGGAAGTGCCGTATTCGCCACCAACGCTTAAACCTTGCAGCAAACGGGCCAGCAACAATAGAGCAGGGGCGAAGATGCCGATGGTTTGATAGCCTGGCAGCAGTGCTATAATTAAAGATCCAAAGGACATCAGCAATACAGAAATTGTCATGGCTGTCCGCCGACCTTTTTTGTCGGCCAGTTTACCAAAAATAAGTCCACCCACAGGACGCATTAAAAAACCTACAGCAAAAATGCCTGCGGTATTAATAAGCTGTGCCGTTGCATTACTGTTTGGAAAAAAATGATTGGCAAAATACAACGCAAATGCAGAGTAGGCATACCAGTCGTACCATTCCACCAGGTTGCCCGCAGACCCGCCAAGTATGGCTTTTATGCGCCACGCGGTATCATTTGCATGGGCATTTATAGTAACTGCAACGGTATTAGCATCTGTATTTTGTATCATCTATTTTGTATTAAAGCGGCAACATTTATTTTAGTTTGTTATTTATCTGCATGTAAGTAATAACCTGCTATTTACTGGCACCCGCATGTACGTATATAGAAATGCCGGTATTATCTGCATATTGTGCCGTTACGGAAGAACCGTTCGTAATTAAAATTAAAATAAGTAAGAAGGATGGAATTAGTTTATTCATGGTTGTGGGTCTTGTTCGGATTAATGATTATTTTCCATCAGTATGAAATGATGGAGCTGATCTTCATATAAATAGCTAACTCCGAAACCGGAAACCGATACTATCTGGCGAATGATAGCAAGGCCAGGCCCAATCCCATCTTTTGCATGACCAGGTTTTCCAAAACGCCTGAATAGCCAGCTTGCATCCAACCCTTGAGCTAAGGCAGTATTATTTATGTCAGGTACTCCTTTTTCCATCCTGATATTAATTCTCCCTGCCGGTATATTGTATTTAATGGCTAAAAAGATTTTCAGCAGTATGACTGTCAATACCGGATTCTTTTTTACAAATGCTGTCTCCTCCAGTACTGAATTTAATTGTATATTTCGGGGCGTGTTCATTTCTTCCAATTGAATAATCTTTTCAGCTATTTTTTGAGAAAAATTAATGGTTGTTGTATAACTTCATGCTTGTTGAACAGTAAATTTGTATCCTAAACCGTAAACGGATTTAATGTAATCGGGGCAGCCCGCCTGTAATAACTTCTTGCGCAAGTTTTTAATATGGGTATATAAAAAATCGTAATTGCCTGCTAAATCCATGTCGTCGCCCCATAGATGTTCTGCCATGGCTCCTTTGCTGATAACCCTGTTTTTATTGCCTGTAAAATAAAGGAGGAGATTATATTCCATACGGGTTAGATCGATCGGTTTATCTTTAACGCTGGCAGTTTTATCTGGAATGTTTAAAATCAGGTCGCCTATTGTAATATCATTTTGGCCACCATAAATTTTTCTGCGTATGATAGCATCTACACGGGCCCCTAATTCTGGCAAATGAAAAGGTTTAGTAAGATAATCGTCTGCGCCGGTTTTCAATCCATAAATTTTATCGTCAACAGAATTTCTTGCTGATATAATAAGAACGCCATCTGTTTTGTTATTGGCTTTTAATTCTTTCAAAATATCAAGACCACTTCCGCCAGGCAATGTAATGTCAAGTATAATACAAGTGTAATCGTATAATGATATTTTTTCAATGGCCGTGGCAAAATCATATGCGGTTTCACAAATAAAACTTTCAGAATTCAGATAGGCGCAGACACTGTCTGAAAGTTCCTTTTCGTCTTCTATGATTAATACTTTCATATTTTATAAGCTGTAAAAATATAGTACAAATCTCAAGGGAGATTGAATTTAATTGCGGCTGATGAATCATAAAGGTTTGGAACAAATAGTTATCAATTTGATAACTAAGATGTTCCAACCATGTATTTTATTACCAATATTGTTTAAATATTAGGCTTGTTTAGCATCTGTCATTCAGCTTAATGTATTTAGTAAAGAAATGGGCGAAGGCCGGTATTTGCCTGTATAAAATAGGTTCACGGGAGATATAATTGTCGCCTTTGCAAAAAGGAAATTGGGATTTTTATTGAAAGGTTTATTTAGTTTACGTGCGACGCCCATGCCAGTTAGCCAATATTGTTGTTGATTATCAGCTGGTTGTGCATTTTTCATACTAAAAAGCTTAACATTGTCAATATTATCTTTAGGTTAATTTTACAGCTCTTATTTTATCACTCAAAAAGAAGTCATTTTATGGCAGATACAGAACAAAAAGCAGCAACAGTAAAAAAACTTACAAAGAAGCAAGCTAAAAAAGAAGTATTCGAAAAATTATCTGGTGCATTGGCTGAATATAAAAATAAGCTGGACAAAAAGAAGTTTGAAAATAACCTGAAGAAAGCCAGTAAACTTTTTGCAGTCGATTTGGCAAAAGCATTTAAAAAAGATCGAAAAGTAAAAAGTGCGAAGAAGACACTGACAAAAAAATAATTCTCTGACCTGTTTTAATTCACAAAGCTATCGTACCAGATGCGATGGCTTTTTTTGTGCCCATACAACGAAATAACAGATCATGATTTTATAAGCCTGATTATTGTACATTTTTTTTATAAGTTCTTTATTTTATTTCTTCATCAGGCGCAAAAGGTCCCCGTTTAATTTTAGGGTTAGTAGGGAATTGTGTGTAAATCACAAGCTGTCCTGCAACTGTGAGCACGCAAAAGTTTTTGGCATGCATATCGACTGGCTTGATGGTAGTAAAAAAGGTAAAAATGTTTATAAGTCAAAAGTCTGCCTTTGCATAAAGAAAACTGGCAGGAATATCTTCAACGATATTATTTATAATATTGCAGATATGGATGCAGACGTGATTACGATCGAATGTTCCCGCTCTCAAATGGAATTGCTGGATGCTTTCGCTGATTTTAGTTATCCAAATGACATAGGACCGGGCGTGTATGATATACATTCGCCAAGAGTTCCTTCAAAAAAAGAAATGGTAGCATTGATGGAAAAAGCAAGCGCCGTTATACCCCCCGGCCAGCTTTGGGTAAACCCTGATTGCGGTTTAAAAACAAGAAATTGGGAGGAAACAAAAAAAGCGTTGATAGAAATGGTTAGTGCCGCAAAAGAGTTGCGGTTATTGGTTCATCAAACAACAGTTTTATAATTTTTATAAACAGGCAGCTGCTTGCTGCAGTTGCCTGTTTTGATTCAATGATATAAAAAATGACAACTATGGCTCATTCACTCTTGTGCTGGGATATTATAATGAATGGGATAGGAAGGCGAAAAGAATTTGCCAGGGACATTATTAATTTGCAAAATATTGCTGTGCACAACAATTGGAATTTGCAGATTGCGCCGTCTGTGGATAATGCTATTATCTGGGAGAATAAAACTATTTTAATAACAGACACAGATGTGCAAATTGTTTTGGCAACAAAAAACATCTATGAAATGAATGGCTACCAGCCTGAAGAAGTGATTGGGAAATATCCAAAAATATTTCAGGGTGAAGCAACCAGTGCAGATACCGTTAAACAAATCAGAACAGCGATCGGTATAAGACAATCTTTTGAATGTGATTTTGTAAACTATCGCAAGAATGGTACATTGTACACATGCCATATTGAAGGATACCCGATCTTCGACAAACGTGGCAGCCTGGTAAATTTTATTGCTTTTGAAAACATACAAAATGACTATTGAAGAAAAAATAAATCAGGCAGAGACCAGGATATTCAAAGCAGTATTTCCGCATACTACTAATCATTACGATACCTTGTTTGGAGGTACTGCTATGTCTTTAATGGATGAAGTAGCTTTTATTACTGCCACACGCTTCGCCAGGAAAAGAATGGTAACTGTTTCATCTGACAGGATTGATTTTACAAAACCCATTCCTTCAGGTACCATTGTAGAGTTGGTTGGCAAGGTATTGCATGTGGGAAATACCAGCATGAAAGTTTTTGTAGAAATCTATATAGAGGAAATGTATTCATACACAAGGGAGCTGGCCATTACGGGTACTTTTTCTTTTGTGGCGATTGATGAAAATAAAAAGCCTGTTAAAATACTATAAAACGATGGCCGTTTGCAGGTTGTAGTTTTGTGAATAAACTGATTTATTTCTGCTATATTTGCCGCCTGTTATTGGTTCCGGGTAACATTTTGTTTACCTGGATTAAAAAGGAATCCGGTGGAAATCCGGAACTGTCCCGCAGCTGTAAAAAGCCTCACGAAAGTGAAACAATTTATTCTACAGGCCACTGTTCCAAATGATGGGAGCGGGAAGGCAAATAAGTTGGGTTTTAAGTCAGAAGACCTGCCATAACAATCATGATTCATCAGCTTTCGTGGAAAAAAGCGGTGAAACAAATGTTCTCCAGGTATTCTATTACACGCATTTGTTTTCAACGCTGTTGACCATAATGTTGCTATTGCTTTCTGTTGACCGGGTCACTTTCCTGGTTAGCAGCAATGATTTAAGCCGTAAAAAGGTATTTAATGACAGCGTCCGTAAATAAAAACAGGTATTTAAGTATATCAGCAATGCTGAAACATATTTTATTGCCTGCTGCATTATTTCTATTCCATGCAAGTGTTGTTTTCTCTCAAACCAAAGACTCGGTTGCTTTTTTAAAGAATGTTAAAATAAGTGCAATTAAAAAACAAAATGATTTTACCAGTGCTGAACCTGTTCAATCGTTAAATAAAGAAACGCTTCAACAATTAAACGCGCAATCTGTTGGAGATGCAGCACGTTATTTTTCCGGCGTATTGATAAAAGACTATGGTGGGATTGGCGGATTAAAAACCATTTCAGTGAGAAGCCTGGGCGCGTCTAACACGGGGATTATTTACGATGGCATACCGGTGTCTGATCTGCAAACCGGGCAAATAGATCTGAGCAGGTTCTCGACTACGTTTGTACAATCGCTTGAGTTACAGCACGGGAGTATCCAGCATTCTTTATTACCAGCAAGAACGTATGCATCGGCTGCTGCGCTATCGATCGCCTCCAACACTTTTAGCACGACCAATTTTCATCAGCAAAACTGGCAGGCAGGTATGAAGGCCGGATCATTTAATCTTTGGCAGCCATTTGCGGGTATTTATCAGCCTTTAAAAAAGAATG
>JBDUAY010000381.1:0-5721 GCA_040004415.1 Bacteroidota bacterium
ATGAGGTTGATTTATATACATCAGATGTCCCCGGCCAGTTTGCTGTAGTGTTGCAAGGACTTACTTCAGATGGAAAAACAGGT
The DNA here is from genome assembly GCA_040004415.1 of Bacteroidota bacterium. Lineage (GTDB taxonomy): Bacteria > Bacteroidota > Bacteroidia > Chitinophagales > Chitinophagaceae > JACMLD01. The sequence goes on from JBDUAY010000381.1 coordinate 84, forward strand.
AGTAAAACCATCTTTTTCCAGGTTAAAGAGAACGCCTCATTCGCAGATAAAAAATAGGCTGTTTTTTGCCCTCGTTAAATAGTAAATATTGAGGTAAGTTTACAGGACAAATTTATCCGGTAAATTACAAGTATGAAAAAAGCCTCTTTGTTATTGTCTGCGGTAACAATTTTATCGGTACATGCTTATTGCCAGAGCTATGTTCCCGAATTAAATAACCCTAAGATCATCGTGAAACCTGTGGTGCATGTAAAAGCGTATGCTTTTAATCTTAGGGATGTAAAAATAACTGGCGGCGTTTTTAAAAAGGCAATGGATTTGGATGGTACGTACCTGTTAGAAATAGAACCCGATCGCCTCCTGCATCGTTTTTATGAACACGCCGGCTTACCCACCAAAGGAGAAATTTATGGTGGATGGGAAACCGAAACCATTTCTGGTCACACACTTGGTCATTATCTTTCAGCCTGTGCCATGATGTACGCATCAACCAATGATGATCGCTATAAAGAGAAAGTAAGTTATATTGTTGCACAGCTATACATTTGCCAGCAGGCGCGAAAAACAGGTTATGTGGGTGCCGTGCCCAATGAAGACACGGTATTTGCGCAGGTGGCAAGAGGAGAGATACGTTCAAAAGGTTTTGATTTAAACGGCGCATGGGTGCCCTGGTACACACTGCACAAAGTCATGGCTGGCCTGGTAGATGCATATTTGTATTGCGATAATAGACAGGCGCTCGATGTTACAATAAAAATAGGTGCATGGATAGATAAAGAATTAAAAAATCTGACCGATGCACAATTGCAGAAAATGCTGGATTGTGAACATGGTGGCATGAATGAAATATTGGTAAATATGTATGCTATCACCGGGAATAAGAATTATCTGCAACTATCTTATAAATTTCATCATAAAGTTGTACTTGACTCGCTGGCCAATCAAAAGGATATTATGCAGGGCCGGCACTCCAATACAAATATTCCAAAGGTAATTGGTGCGCAAAGGCGGTATGAGTTAACTGGTTCTTCAAAAGACAGTACGATTGCAGATTACTTCTGGCATACGATAGTTAATCATCATACTTATGTAAATGGTGGTAATAGTAATTATGAATATTTAGGTGATGAAGATAAACTGAATGATCGCCTGAGCGATAATACTACCGAAACATGCAATACCTACAACATGTTAAAGTTGACCCGGCATCTCTTTGCATGTAACCCCAAAGCTGCGTATGCTGATTTTTACGAACGCGCATTGTACAATCATATATTGGCGAGCCAGGAACCAGACAGTGGAATGATGTGTTATTTTGTCCCATTGAGGATGGGTGGAAAGAAAACATATTCTGACAAATTCAATTCATTCTGGTGTTGTGTTGGTTCCGGCATAGAAAATCATTCAAAATACGGGGAGGCAATTTATTACCACAGTGTTAACGGTTTGTTTGTAAATCTTTTTATTCCATCTGAGTTACATTGGAAAGAAAAAAATATTACCGTTATACAAAGCACAACTTTTCCCGAAAGCAATATAACGTCGCTTATCATTAAATCTGCAAAACCTTCTTCTTTTGACTTGTATATCAGGAATCCATGGTGGTCGAATAATAATGTAAACATACAAGTGAATGGCGAAAGCGTGAACGCAGATAAAAATAGCAATGGTTATTTCACTATTCGCAGGGCCTGGAAAAATAATGATAAAGTAACGATAACTTTTGACATGCGTTTATATACCGAGAGCATGCCCGATAACAAAAATCGCATAGCCTTGTTGTATGGTCCTGTTTTATTGGCGGGCGATCTCGGCAGTACAATGCCCGATCCGGTATATGGCACACCTGTTTTGTTAACCAGCAATCACAATGTTTCTGAATGGGTTAAGCCAATCCCCGGCAAACCGCTTTCATTCAAAATGCAGGGTGTAGGTAAACCATTTGATACAGAATTATCACCTTTCTACACCATGCACCAGGATTTCTACAGCGTTTACTGGGATTACTTTACCAATGAAGAATGGGCCCTGAGAGAAACGGCTTACAAAGAAGAAAAAGCGCAGCAGAAAGCGATAGAAGAAAGAACAATAGATGTTATGCGGTTAGGAGAAATGCAACCGGAGCGGGATCATCATTTGCAATCGTCTATCAATTCTTACCCAGGCAATGCATTAACCCGTACTGGCAGGGAAGCACGTGCCGGCGGCTTTTTTTCATTCGATATAAAAGTTAATTCTGCTGTACCTAATGTGTTATTGTGTACGTATTTTGGAGATGATAAAAACAGTGCTTTTGATATTTTGATTGATAGCGTAAAGCTTACACCGGTTGTGTGGAACGGTGGTGAAACTGGTAAATTTTATGATAAGGAATATCCCATTCCAGCGGATATGGTCAAAGGAAAAATGTCTGTCAACGTCCGTTTTTCAGCTAATGCAGGCAAGACGGCAGGACGGATTTTCGGTTGCCGTATTATCAGTTCTGAGGCAACGAAAAGCAACTTACAGAATTAATAATCATTTTGCCGGCATTCGTCCACGATTATCTTTGCAGGCATATGAAATATTCTACATGGATCGGCCTGTTATCAGTCATAATAGTGATTGCCGTTTGTTTCATGCCGTGGGTATATGTATCTTCTGCTAAATTGTATATTGGTGGCATGTTTGCAAGTGGCATACAAAACTACGGTAAACCCGGTATCATACATATTTTCTGCTGTGCCGGCACCGCACTCTTTTTTATATTACCTCAAATTTGGGCCAAGCGCACAAATATTTTTTTCTGCGGATTTAATATGGCCTGGGCTATCAGGAACTATATTTTACTTGCGCGTTGTTATATGGGCGATTGCCCGGTAAAGCAGCCCGCGCTATATGTGCTGTTATGCGCTTCCGGTATGATGCTGCTGATGTCTTTATTGCCAGATGTAGAGATTAAGGAAAAAAAGAAATTTAATCCTGGCAGCTGATAGCATAAAAATTGATAAAAGCGCAGGTAAACGTATTTATCATCACAGGCTGTTTATAATATTTTCAATATTATTCCTGTTAAAAGGCTTGTGCAGAAAATAAGATGCTCCCAGGCTGATAGCCATTTCATTAATATGCTGATCATTATATGCCGTCATCATTACAATTTTTACCTCCGGATACAAGTCAATCATTTTCCTGATAAAATTTACACCTTTGCCGTCGGGCAGATGGTTGTCCAGAAAAATATAATCAGGCTTTAATGCTTGAATTGCGTTCATTCCTTCCTGCAGGTTATGGAAACTTTTGGAAAAAAATTGCTGTCTCTCAAGAACCATTTCCATCAGCATACATAATTCTTCTTCGTCGTCTATAATCAAGACTATTTTTTTGGCTGAAGCTCTCATTTGAAAATTTTTCCCGATTTACTTTTGATCAAATAATATAAATGTATGCCAGATTTACACCTTGTATTAATGCTTGAGATCACAGATATTATTCTGGCACAGTTTTGTTTTATCCTGTATTGTTAATCCTATTATTTATATCAACAAAAATTTATGGGAAATCTATTGTATTTGATCGCGGTTATACTGGTGATTGCGTGGGCAATCGGCTATTTCGGTTACCAGGCAGGAGGTATAATACATATACTGCTGATAATAGCAGTTATTGCTGTATTATTAAAGGTTATACGCAGGGCCTGATAAATGCTAATGTCTTTTCAATCGGGTCTTTTTATAATTTTTATAAAAAGACCTGATTTTTTTTGTAGAAAAAAATCATCATAAAAAGAGCGGCCGCGATGTAATTCACCATAATCAATCATTCTTATCAGGCATAGCAATTGCCTTACTATTTATAACCAAAAACAAGCGCATGACTATCATAAAAATTTTAGCAACCGGAATACTTGTATTATTTTGTTCAGGTGCATTTGGCCAGGTGTCGAAAGATTCTGTCACTATATTGAAACAACAGAAAGAGTCATTGGCGATTAGTGCCAGGATAAATGATCGGAAAATTCAACTGGCAAAACTTGAAAATACAATCAGCAAGAAATCTGAGGATGTAGAAAAAGCAAAAGCAGAAGCACAGCTGGCTGCTGATGAGAACGCAAAAGCGGCAAATGACCTTACAGGTGATCCACAAAATAAAAGTCTTGCCCGCAAAGCAGGAAAAGCAGCTAAGTATGCACAACGGAGTGCAAAAAATGCACGCAGTGCAGACGATGATTTATCAGATCTTAGAAAAGACATCGAATCGTTGAAAAGTAAGATAGCCGATGATCAATCAAAGCTGGCTGGCATGCCTGCTGTGATACCTCAACAACAATAAGCTAACCGGTAAGACGATAAAAAAATAAAATCACCAATGCAAAAGCAATACCCCTATTATCTTAAATGTACTGTCATCTTACTCGGTCTCATCTCATTTGTATTTATCATTTTTACGCTGCGGGAAATAATGGTGCCGCTTTGTTTTTCCCTTTTAATAGCGATACTATTAAACCCGCTGGTTAACTGGTTTCAAAATAAGAAATTGCCCAAGATTTGGGCCATTGTACTTGCTTTACTGATTGCCTTCCTTTTTATCGCGGGTGTTGGTTATTTTCTATCGCTGGAAATAGTTGGCTTTACTGATCAGTTGCCATTGATGAAAAAGAAACTGCTTCAATTGGTGGAACAACTGCAGCACACCATCAACGAAAAATTTAATATTGATATAGAGAAGCAACAAAAAGCTATGGAAGATGCCGGTGCAGGCATGAAGCCATGGATTGGTTCTACTGCAGGTACAGTAATGGATTCGCTGGCATCTTTGATATTGTTACCTGTATATGGGTTTCTTTTTTTATTCTATAAAACGCTTTTACTTAACTTTTTGTATGAAGTATTCGCCGAAGAAAACTTTAAGGAAGTCGGCGTAGTATTAAGACAAACGAAGGGTGCTGTGCAAAGCTACATGTTTGGTTTGCTGATAGAAGCGCTGATAGTAGCCATCCTCAATTCAACAGCTTTATTAATATTGGGCGTTAAGTATTGGGTACTGTTAGGTGTACTGGGCGCAATTTTGAATATTTTACCTTTTATTGGTGGCATTATCTCTGTTGCGCTTCCGGTAATAATTGCAACCATAACCAAAGATGGTTTTCATACGCAGATACTGATTATAATTTCTTATATGATTATACAATTTATCGATAATCATTTTCTCGTTCCCTACATTGTATCGTCCAAAGTAAAAATAAATGCGTTGATATCGATCATTTTTGTTTTGCTGGGCAATGCTGTCTGGGGAGTATCGGGTATGTTCCTATCTATTCCCTTTGCCGGAATTTTAAAAATTATATTCGACCGCATCGAAGAATTAAAACCATGGGGCAGATTGCTTGGAGATGAAATACCTGTGTTGCGAAAAGGTGGGCAGTGGAGAAGAACCCGCAGAACTAAAAGTTCAGCAAAAGCCTGAAGCCGCTTACCAGACAATTTATGATAGTGCATATGATTAAACGATCAGTACCGCACACAGTATATTTATTGCCTTAGTTTTATGTAGAAAAATTTCTACAGTTTTCCTTTGATTGGTTTAATTATCTTATAGGGTCATTGCTATAATATTGATTAATACACAGGTTCAACAATTTTTTTTGTGGCAGGTTATT
>JBDUAY010000382.1:0-5714 GCA_040004415.1 Bacteroidota bacterium
AATTTGTACAGCTTGTTTTATAATAGCTTGAAAGTTTTTTCACAGACTGACGTTGACGGCTTGCTGCCGGGCTGGATTCTGTGATTCGTCCGCCCAGCCACGAACTTGGTTAATAAAACTAAACTTAAATTTTACAACAAAAACATTTTAATAAAACGTCGCACTAACAAATGCTGACGACGAATAAATGATCATTGCTCCAACGTCCGCCCAGTCTGGCAGCAACCGCATGTTGGGTGGCGTCATCGTCGGTTTGTGCCAGGTGGAACAACAATATTATCTTGAAGATCCATCATTCCCTTGTTGCTCTCATACTTGTATATTTCTCAAGTTTTTTAACAAGACATTGTCTAACCTCATTACGGACAGAATTATCCTTGAGGCAAAAAGAGAATTATACCTCACGCTAAAACCGGTTAAAGCAATTGCCTACGATCTTGGTTTTACAGACGAATTTCATTTCAGCAGGTATTTCAAAAAAAATGTCAATATCTCTCCTCAAACGTTTCGTGATACCGTAGGCTCCGGTAAAGCGCTTGCGGGATAGTATTAGTCATGTGATTGCCTGAATTATCCATGTCCCCATGTTACAAGATGGCTGAGTTTTGAAAAAAACTAATTATCTCCCGGTACCGCCATGGGATATGGACAGTGCCGCCGCCCGATTGAAACTTCTTGAAAATGATTACAATTCCCTCGATGCAACCACCATCAGCGTAAACTTTACCGGGCAAGCAGAAGTTCGCATTGGAACTCAATTTCTGAACGGACGGAAGGACATCTATCAATACCTATGTAAAGATTTAGCTGCAAAAAAAGATTATCATCTTAAGCTGGACCTTTGGGGTGCGTTGAAAGGGCGAATGGCAGTCCGGTACGAGTTAGAATGGACGGATGAAAGTGAAAAGCCGTTCAAAAGTTACGGCGTCCAGGTTTTTCAATTTGACGACAATGGCTTAAAGCTTCAGTTGCGTCTTTTGTAAATTTGCAATAGCTGTCCTCAAATAACGATGCTGTTCCTTGTCGGGAATTATTTCAATATTTTCATTTTGCTGAAGTGTTTGTCTCCGAAATGATAATTCCTCTCATCGTTAAGTTTGTTAAGGATTGACTTCAATGTCTTCGCCCGACCAAAGCTTTTGGACTATTGACGGCTTTAAGAACTTCGGGCGGCGATTGCTCTATCAAAATGGTCGTAATAAAATTTTGATTGTTCATTTTAATTTCTGTTTTTACTTAGTTAATTCATTGTTGTTTTGTTGTGAGTTGCCTGGAATATTTGCTAATAAAATAAACGCTGCTGAAGCAATTGCCCCAATTGCTTTTTAGCATGCTAAGTAGTTTATTTTATGTTATAGAAATTATTCAGGCATCCCTATTCCTTCATTGGAACTGATCACCAGACGGAAATATCACTTGACTACAGAATGCCGGCAGGCAAAGATTTTACCATTGAAACTGTTGCCAAATTAGGGTTAGTGAACCTGAACAATAATGTTATCACAGATACATTACCTGGCAACGGCTCTTATATCAATAAACATGGTCAGTCATATGGCTTCAATTATAAACGCAGTATTTACGCTGGTTATGTTTCCTCCTCTTTTTCTGTTTTGCGCGGATTTCTGGAGGGAAAGCTGGGTCTGCGCTACGAAAGAACCAATGCAACAGCTGACTTTGCAGGTGTTAGTACTCCGGGCTATAATACATTTGCGCCTTCTTTCATGGCGCAGCATATACTCGATGAAACGCAGTCCGTTAAATTTGCTTATACCAACCGGATTGAGCGGCCGGATTATGGTGACCTTAATCCATTTTTTTATAATATCAGCGATCCCCACAACCTGAGCACCGGTAATCCTTTGTTGCGCCCGGAACTTGGACACGGCTTTGAATTGGGTTACAACAAAACATTTAAAAAAGGTGGGAATATTTAAGTGGCGGCTTTTTACCGTCACAATACGGACGACATCCAGGCATTTAGTACCTATTACCCGGTGTTCAATGTCAATGGCACGGCTTATACGGACGTAACCTTAACGCAACGATACAATATTGGTTGGCAAACCAATACCGGTATGAGCATTTTCGGTTCGGTACCCGTTACCCCAAAAATGAATCTCCATTCAAATATACAACTGAGTGAAAGAATTAACAGCACGCCCGGCCTGGCCACCGTCAGCGGATTTGCGTACCGCAGGAATCTGAATGCCAGCCACCAGTTTGCGCATGATTTTACTGCAGAATTGTTTGGGAACTATAATTCATCGCAGAAAAATCTCCAGGGAACCAGGCCGGTATTCTTTTTTTATAACCTGGCAGTCCGCAAACTATTCTTTCATAAAAAAGGCAGTATTGGTTTTACAACTACCAATCCGTTCGGGGAATATGTAAAACAGCAATCAACTGCCTATGGACCGAACTTTAACCAGGAAAATATGCGGCTGGTGCCACTGCGTTCGTTCGGCATTACGGTGAGTTATAAATTCGGGAAACTGGAATTTAAGAAAATTAAAGAAGATGAAGGCGGCCCGCAGGCGCCCACGGAGAATTAAATGAAAGCGCAGGTGATACCCTTACCATCTTCTCATAATTGCAGGCGCAGGTTAGCGTGCTTTGAGTAGTAAATTCCTTTCAGGGAAACGGCGGATGAGTGTATCCCCGTAGTATTCTTTTTTCAAAGAGCCGTCCTGTTCAAACCAGGCAGGCAGACCATAAAAATCGCCCTGGATTTTTGGAACCCTGAATTTTTTTATGATGCGTTGTCCGTTCAGATCATGCAGGGCAACCGATAATGCTGTAATATATTTACGACGCAGATAGCTGCTGGAAAGGGTCCCGGGCGCACCACTGAATACCCATTGGAGCATCAACGCGCTTTGACTGTAACAGCCTGCCTGTTCCAGGAATTCCAGTCCCTTTTGTTTCCAGTTCAAAAAATGGATCGGAGCTTTATTCAGATCAAGCAACGCCTTGTCTATCCTGGCTAATTCTGCTTGCAGCCGCCGACGCTCGGTTTTGAGCGCTGCCACCGTTTCATCTTCATTGTTCATACTGCGGGAAAAGTCTAATTTTTCTTATATACCAGCACTTCAAAACTGCCGGGAATTATTGTACGGGTACCCGGTTCAAAACGGGCCACACTGAAGTAAAGTTTATGCGTTGTCTTGTCAAGGGCCATCGTTTTTGCCCGCACTTTTGTATAGAGGGTTTGAACCACAGAATATTCGTCTGCTGAATGTTGTTTTATAATGGTGGCGGTACTATCGCCATTGGAACAGAAAATTAATTTTGCAGGTGCGTCATATACGACTGCGTCCACGCCGGCGCCGATGGGCACAGTCGTTATCACCTTGCCTGATTTAATATCGACAACACTCATGCCCTTGTTTTGCCGGCAGACCGTAAATGCGCGGCCGTTGGCGGGGTCAAGTGTAATACCGGTCGGACCGCCGCAGGGCGCCAACGGATAAGCATGAATTACTTTCATTGCATCTGCGTTTATGACTACCAGGCTGTTCTTATCTTCGAGGTTATTATATATTAAGCCTTTTCCGTCTGCAACGGCGAATTCCGGGGCGCCGCCCAGGTCAACCGTTCCTGTAACCTTCAATGTCAGCGGATCAATGACGGCCGCAGCGTTTCCATCACCGCAAAACGCAAAAACTTTTTTTGAATACGGGTCAAACATTATCCCATCAGGTCCTTTGGGCGCAACGGGTACCGTCGTAATGGTTTTGAATGTTTTCAGATCAAATACCACAACCGAATTGTCCCGGCCGTCTGTAATAAAGCCTTTATTGTCCGCATTGTCAATAGCAATGCCGTGAACCCCTTTCATGTTATCTATCGACCCAATAGGTTTGTCGGTGTTCAGGTCAATAACATTCACTGAACTGCCGTGTGAAACAAACAGGTGTCTGTTAACCTCATCGATGGACAGGTAATCATAACCACCGTTACCGGGCAATGCAATGGATTTCTCCAGGGAATACAGAACAGGCGATTGTGCCTGGTTTTGCTGACAAAATACAATCCCTGCCAGCAGCAGCGGCATTACAACAGCTAAAGTTTTCATGGTTTTTTTTTGAATGAATGGAAGATTGAAAACAAAACCCTTTCTCATTTATCCAAGATAAGAGCCGATTCTGAATCAATGTTGAAGTTGGCTTGCCCCCTGGATAAAAATTTGACAGGTTTATCCAAACCTTTAAAGCCCCAAACTATTGGCCAGGAAAATACTGCAAAAACTATAAACTACAATATGCATCGTTATATTCTAAATGATTTACGGGTGATGCTGGTTGCCTGTTCCATTAAACTGGAAAGCGCCAATATCTTTACCGGGCAGCGTTAATTCGGTTACGCCATAAACGGGGTCAATGGGCACAGCCGCCAGCGGGCCGAAGCTGGTATAACCTTTTCCGATTGCCGGAGAGGTTGGCTGTAACCTGAAATCATATCCAGCTACAGCCTGTATTCCGAACAACGGAATTCTATTTGGAACGGGCAATGGAAAATTATAAAACTGCGGATTATTTTTCTGCACTACCGGCGTCGCATCATATACATCACCATATTTATAACTCGCTGCTAAAAACCTTGTATAGTCAGGAATATCCGTTGACTGGGGTCTTGTCCAGCCACCCGACAGGCTGGCATTGGTGGGGTAAATCTGATTTACCACAGCCAGTGAATCACCGTATTCGTAGTTGTAACCATAATGTATATTGAGCGTGTCGGCAGGAGGGTTGTTTACGATACGCAAACCGAACTTACAGTTTACCATCAGGTTATTATATGCCATGCCACGGGCTCCTTCTTCAAAATTAATGTTTGCACCGCGGCCGGACTGAATCTGGCGGTATCCGCAGGAAACAAATGTATTGTTCCACATGTTAATATTGGTCTGGCTGCCACCTACAGGTTGTCCTTTATTCGAAGCTTTTTGTCCATTGGTCGCCATGCCCACAAAAAGGTTATATGCCATGTCCCCAACGGTTCCGCCTTTGCAATTTAAACAGTCTCCTCCATGTATGCCGCCTTTTTCAAATGTATTGCGCATAAAAGCAATTTTGCCATTGGAAATACGAATGGGATCATCCACGCCACCATAGAGCCAGCTGTCTTCCATAACAAATATGCCTTTAGAATTCTGGAACAGTATGGAAAATGCTGTTCCTGCGCTCTGGTTGACGAATGCGCCCTGTGAAATCGTCAGTGCCGATCCACCAAATTCAACGTGTGTCCATTTCAGGATCAGGGACGGGCAATTACCCGCGCAATAGATTCCCGGCCAGCCACCTGCGAAAGCAACATCTGTTGAAGGGTCCTGGCCGGGCGCATCGTTTTTCAATTTTTGCAGGCTGTCGACTGTTATCCAGATGGGTGCAGTTTTGGTTCCGAGGCTTATCAATGAGCCTTGCACAAATATACCGGCGTGATTCATTACATTAATATGAACACCGGGTTGAATCATTAATGTATCGCCAGCATTAATGATTACGTCACAACCAATATTGTATGTTTTACCGGCAAGCATTGTCCCTTTGATATTCTTGCATAAAGGTGCAGCATCACTGATAGGTTGTGCCGCCTGAACAACCGGCGTATAAAGGTTACGTTTTTCTGCTGCCCATTTTTTACATCCTGAAAAAAGGACTACGCTGAAAACCAAAACGGCACATAAAAAATATATTCGTTTCATATTGCAT
>JBDUAY010000383.1:0-5713 GCA_040004415.1 Bacteroidota bacterium
ATGTCTAAAAAAATAATTTTGTTAAAACAGGTTGCCATAATGATAAAGATAACTTAAAGCTTTGTGGGCAGTAATAGATTAACAATTTTGATAGTAAACAGTTGGTATATTTGAACACTAAATTAAAAAAAATGTACAGGCTTAATTGTTGGAAGTGTGTAATTCTGTTATCCTCTTTGGTGGCATTGGCCGCACTCGCATAAAATTCAAAGAAATACCAAATATCCGTGATAAGAGCAGGTCGTACCGGCTCTTATTTTTTTGGTTGGTGCATAATCAAATCATTCAATACTTTTTCTAAAGCAGGGATCGGCATTTTTTGCACCAAATAATAATCGCGCTGCCCGTTTTTATCCCAGCTATTACTTCCATCCGCATTACAGATAATGTTACCTTTCACTGCATCAAAGTATTTTTTATAACCCCGTACTGCAACCAATACCGCGGTTTCATCCCAGCTATTGCGTCCATTTTTATCATTGGGATCCATCGGTAAACTTCTCGCAAACACATCTTTTACGGGTGAATGGCTAATGGCCGCATTATTTACAATTGGCAGACCCGTAATTATTTTCCAGCCAATTTCAAAGCCACTGAAAATAATGGGCGTCGGCCAATTGCTGAAAACCGTTACAGAAGCCGCTGCATCTTTTACCACATTAAATTCTTTAAACTTTCCCATTTCATCATCAAACCTGGCAGCCATGCTGACCAGGAATTTGACTTTGTGCCGAATTAAATCTTTGCCATTTAAAGGCGAGAATTTATCGGGACCTGATTGTAAAAGATTCGCCATATTGGTGAGAAACCCTACCGTTACAATTGTTACACTTTTATCTGGTTGTGCTGCCAGTATTTTACGATAGAGCGTTAAGGCGTCCTCTGCCTGTTCATTCGATTTAATGGTATGCGGATAATGGGCAACCAGCATTGAATCCCATTTTTGTCCTGCTTGTATATTGACTGCATTGCCGTGTACAACACCAATGGGAATGCCCGGTCGCTTAAAATAAGTGTTCATTACATTTAATACGGCCGCAATGTATTGATGTTTGTTGCTGGCAATAGTAGCCAGTATGTTACATTCGCCACTATCTGCCATGGCATGCAGCAGGGCAATCGCGCCAATATCATCATAATCAGGGCCCATATCCGTGTCAAAAATGATAGGCACTGATTTTTGGTGCTGACTAAATGCTGGTGAAAATATCAGCAAGGCCAGGAAAGTAAGGATGAGCATTTGTTTACGGTGGCAGTTCATGGCGCAATGGTTAAACGACCTGTAATTATTAACAGGCGGCACATCTAAGATAGGGAATGTTCGTTAGCACCGTTGTTAGTCAGGACAGATGCCCACAGTTATGAAAATTGAAATATGTAGATTTGACAACCGAATCATTTAATATATTCTCTTAACAACGATGCTATGTACAAGACAGCCACTGCTTTTATTATGACCTGTCTTTTCCTTACCACATCAAATATTTGTAAAGCGCAAAATGAATCATCGCCTGAAACTGGTGGTTATCATCTTGTTTGGGCCGATGAGTTTAATAAAGATGGACCGCCTGATACTACCAACTGGCGTTTTGAAAATGGTTTTGTGCGCAACCAGGAATTTCAATGGTATCAATCTGAAAATGCTTTCTGTAAAAATGGACTTTTAATTATTGAAGCACGAAGAGATATAAAGCCTAATCCAAATTATACCGCTGGAACCAATGATTGGAAAAAGAACCGTCAAAACATTGAGTATACTTCGTCCAGTATCAATACAAGCCGAAAGCAAAGCTGGAAATATGGCCGGTTTGTTATGCGCGGAAAGATTAATATCAGCAATGGTTTATGGCCTGCATGGTGGACGCTTGGCAATGTTGGACGATGGCCCGCGAATGGTGAAATAGATATCATGGAATATTACAGGAATAAAGTGCTGGCGAACATTGCCTGTCTTGATACAAACGGCAAGGCGAAATGGTTTAGCAAAACAAAACCGGCAGATTCATTGGGGGGCACTGCCTGGTCTTCAAAATTTCATGTGTGGCGCATGGATTGGGATGAAAACGCTATAACATTATACATGGACGATCAGCTGATGAATAAAGTTGAATTAAATAAACTGGTGAATAAAGATGGCGCCAGTATTAATCCCTTTACGCAGCCGCATTATATGTTGCTCAATCTCGCAATAGGCGGGCAAAATGGTGGCGATCCATCCGCTACCGCATTTCCAAATAAGTTTGAAATAGATTATGTTCGCGTATATCAGAAATGAGATTTTTTTTCATTAAAAATAAGCTTGCAATATGAAATTTTTTACTTCCATATTCATTCAAAAATTAATTCAGCAAAAAATCATTGCTGCAGGTATCGTTTTATTTTTTCTTTCAGGATGTTTACCGGCACAATCGCAATCGATCCTGACATTACAAATCGATAAGCAGGGTTCGGCGGTAAGTAAAAAATTATATGGATTGATGACGGAAGAGATTAATTATTCTTACGATGGTGGATTGTATGCAGAATTAATACGCAACAGAATTTTTAAAGACAATTCAAAGAGCCCGGATGCATGGACGATAGTAAAAGATGAAGATAGTAAGGATACGCTTAAGCTTGATAACGCGCAACCAATCAATGATGCACTAACAGTTTGCGTTTTACTGAATATACAGCATCCCGGTAAGCGCGAAGGCATTGCCAACGCAGGCTACTGGGGTATTCCGGTAAAACCATCCACTGTTTACCACGGATCATTTTATGCCAAAACAGACAATGCCGGAAAATCACTTACCATCAGTATTGAAAGTAAAGATGGTAAGATCACTTATGCATCAGCGGTAGTTAGTGGTGTTGGAAGCGAATGGAAACGATACGAATTTACAGTAACAACTGCAGCAGATATAAAACCAACTGCAGATACGCGTTTTGTTATTGCAGCCGCTGATGCGGGTAAATATTGGTTTAACCTGGTCTCTCTTTTTCCGCCCACCTATAAAAATCGCATCAATGGAAACCGTGCAGATATTATGCAATTGCTGGCTGATATGAAGCCTGCATTTCTGCGTTTACCCGGCGGCAATTATTTGGAAGGACAAATGTTCTCTTCGCGTTTTGCCTGGAAAAAAACATTGGGTAATCTTGACCAGCGCCCTGGCCATATGGGTACCTGGAGTTATCGTTCTTCTGATGGCATGGGCCTGCTTGAATATCTTGAATGGTGCGAAGATTTAAAGATGGAGCCATTGCTGGCCGTCTTTGCTGGTTATACATTGAACAGGGATTATCTTGATTCAGGTGCATTGTTAAAACCGTTTGCAGATGAAGCACTGGAAGAAATAGAATATGTTATGGGTGATGCCAATACCAGGTGGGGAGCAAAACGTGCATTGGACGGGCATCCTGAGCCTTTTCACCTTACCTATGTTGAAATAGGCAATGAAGATGGATTTGATATGTCGAACAGTTATGAACGCCGCTATCTTCAATTTTATGATGCCATTAAAGCGAAATATCCGCAACTGCAAATTATTTCCACAGTTGGCGGCAAAGATCCACTCGGGCAACGGGTAAAAGCACCCGTGCGCAACCTGGATATCATGGATGAACATTATTACCGCAACGCATGGGAGATGGAAGAAGACGCTGCGCATTATGATAATTACGATAGAAAAGGGCCTAAAGTTTTTGTGGGCGAATGGGCCACACGAGAGGGGGAACCAACACCTAACTTTAATTCTGCATTGGGCGATGCGGCCTGGATGACGGGTATGGAACGCAATTCAGACCTTGTAATTATGTCTTGCTCTGCACCGCTATTTGTAAATGTAAACCCGGGTGCTATGCAATGGAAATCTGATCTAATAGGATACAATACGCTTACCAGTTATGGTTCGCCCTCTTATTATGCACAAAAAATGTTTAGCAATAATGTGGGCGATGAAATCATTCCAATAACCGGGGAGAATATTGCAACACGTTTACGCGGTCTTACAAAAAGAGACAGTCTTGCGGGAATGTCAGCAACAAAACAAATACCTGTATTATTTTATGTTGCTACCCGTAATAAACAAACAGGCACTGTCTATTTAAAGGTGGTGAATGCCGGTGGAACAAATCAATCGGTAAATATTAATATTGCCGGGGTAGCAAAAGTTATTGGAGACGGGATAATGACCGAATTAAAAGCGGATAAACCAGAAGATACCAATTCAATTAAGGAACCCGAAAAAATAAAGCCTGTTGTTTCAAAAATAAAAGGAATTGGCAAAAAGTTCAACCGGGTATTTCCTGCTAATTCTATTACTGTATTGCAGTTAGAAACAAAATAATTCCATTAATAAATTTTCTGAAAATAAGCCACAGCAATGGAAAAGACAGCAATGAAAATTGGTTTGTTTGGCATTGGTTTAGATACTTATTGGCCCCAATTTGACGGATTAAAAGAACGGCTGGAAGGTTATCTGCAGCAAGTTGAAAATAATTTATCCGCTATTCATCCGCATATTATAAATGCAGGATTGGTTGATAATACAGATAAAGCTTTTGAAGCAGGCAGGCTTTTTAAAACCGCAGATGTTGACATTGTGTTTTTATACGTTACTACCTATGCGTTGTCATCTACCGTGTTGCCGGTGGTACAGCGTGTAAAGGTGCCCGTTATCATTCTTAACCTGGCTCCTGAAGCGTCTATTGATTATGCATCATTCAATGTAATGACGGACCGTACTAAAATGACAGGAGAATGGCTGGCATTTTGTTCTGCTTGTCCGGTACCCGAGATTGCAAATGTGTTTAACAGAACCGGTATAAAATTTCACCAGGTAACCGGTATGCTGCACAGTGATCCTGAATGCTGGCATGAAATATACGAATGGGTGGAGGCAGCGAAGGTTGCCCATGTTATGGCTTACAACAGGATGGGATGCATGGGCCATTATTATAGTGGCATGCTTGATATTTATTCAGATCTCACCCAACAATACGCGCATTTTGGTGGCCATATAGAATTGCTGGAAGTAGAAGAGCTGGTAGCACACCGTAAGAATGTTACAGAAAAAGAAATCACAGATCGTATACAATTATTTCATGAAAAATTTGATGTGCAACCAGATTGTGCCGGGGAAGATATCAGAAATTCAGCTATTACTTCTGTGGCATTGGATAAACTGGTAGATCAATACAAGCTGGGGTCGATGGCATATTATTACAAAGGAACCGGCAATACGGAAAATGAAAATGCCATTGCATCTATTATACTGGGAAATTCTTTATTGACGGCCAATGGTGTACCGGTGGCGGGCGAATACGAAATAAAAAATGCGCAGGCGATGAAGATCATGGATAGCTTCGGCGCCGGCGGTTCTTTCACTGAATATTATGCCATGGATTTTGCAGATGATGTTGTGCTGATGGGGCATGATGGTCCGGGTCATATCGTCATTGCGGAAGGAAAAACAAAGGTTCGTCCGCTGGGCGTATACCATGGTAAAGTTGGCAAAGGTTTATCGGTAGAGATGTCTGTAAAAAACGGACCCGTTACGCTTTTATCCGTAGTAGAAAAAGACAATGGGAAATTAATGTTCCTGGTAGCAGAAGCGGAATCTGTTGCTGGCCCGGTTTTGCAAATTGGTAATACCAACAGCCGCTATAAATTTTCTATTGGCGCCAGGAAGTTTGTCAACAACTGGAATAGTTACGGCCCGGCGCATCA
>JBDUAY010000051.1:0-19167 GCA_040004415.1 Bacteroidota bacterium
CAACCCAGGTAGAAGTAGTAGTAAATGGTATTTGTAAAGAATGCAGGGAAGCAGAGAGGACAAGCTATTAGCCGTTAGCTAGTAGTAAATATTGAGGATTTGATCATCATTGTATATCAATTTTATTTTTTACCTATATATTTAAATTGCCTTTGCCAGCCGAAAGAACTAACAGCTAATAGCTGACGGCTAAAAGCTATTCAAAAATCTTCCTCCCTTTCCAGCATCAGTATAGCGCCTTGCGGTACGATAAAATATTTTTCCTTTTCATACATGATTTCTGTGGCGCCGCTTACGAGGAAAATGGCCAAATCACCTTCCCTGGCTTGTAGCGGAATATACTTCACCTTATCCTCATCTGTTTTCCACGGCTCATCATCAACCGGCATTGGTATGGCATAGCCAGGCCCTGTTTTTATTACGTATCCCTGCTGCACTTTTTCTTTGTCCTGCACGCCAGGAGGCAGGTACAGCCCGCTGTCTGTGCGTTCATTGGCTTTGGTAGACCGTATCAAAAGGCGGTCCCCGATAATGATTAATTTCTTGAATTTATTGTCGGGCGTTATGTGCAAAGCCATATCTGCGGGTATTTTATTGAATTATAAAATTAAGCTACCTTCACTATTAACAAAACATTACACGGCCGGTTTACTTACCGGCTCAGGTTTTGACTTTATTTGTCTTACTAAACAATACAATAATAAACCATGGAAACAAAAGCAAAAATTTTATTGTGCGAAGATGATCCGAACCTGGGGAGTGTTTTAAAAAATTATCTTGAATTAAACGACTACGATGTAATACTTGAAAGAGATGGCAGATTAGGTCTTGCCGCCTTTCAACGGGAAAAATTTGATCTTTGTTTGCTCGATGTAATGATGCCGCATATGGATGGCTTTACACTGGCAGAAGAAATACGTGATGTAGATCCCGACATACCCTTATTTTTTCTGAGTGCAAAAACAATGAAGGAAGATATTATCCAGGGATATAAACTGGGTGCCGATGATTATATTACCAAGCCATTCGACAGCGAAGTATTGCTGCTTAAAATAAAAGCTATTTTAAAACGAAATGAAGAGCTGAACCGGGAGCAGGAAAATAAAGAATACACATTAGCCAGTTATCATTTTAATCCGAAGCTGCGCGAGTTAAGTCATGATGGAAAAATGCAAACGCTTTCTCCTAAAGAAAATGAATTGCTGAAAATGTTATGTGAACACATCAATGATTTATTACCCCGGGAGCAGGCGTTGAAGAAAATATGGGGGAGCGATACTTATTTTAATGGGCGCAGTATGGATGTTTATATTGCCAAATTACGAAAGTACCTGAAGGATGATACTAATATTGAAATTGTAAACATACATGGCAACGGCTTCAGATTGGTAGCGCCGGTTGCATAAACTCACTTCACATAGTACAAAATGAAAAGCGGCCAACTAGTATGTGCCGCTTTTTCATTGCAAAAATGTCTCTGTTAAAATTGTTTATCAGAATAAAAGTAATGATATTACAGATTGTAATTACAATACGTATGCATTATTTTCTGTGATTAAGTGTTTATTTCCAACTCGAAAATGAACCACTTATTTTTTCGATAAGTGTTATAAATAAAATTGTATTAAAGATAATTTCAGCCATGATTTTGATCAAGTAAAATACAATCTTCTGCAATCAAATGATCAGCGCTTACACGATAACTTTAGTAGCGTATTAATAAATTTAATAAGATGTGCCTGGTAAGATGTATTAACAAATTGAATACATTACTAATAGAGAATAAATACAGCGAAAAAATATTTATTCTGAAAAAAGTAAACCCGGACCTTCCTTTCCAAAAGATTTCCTGTTGAGGTGTTCATATGCTTTTTGAGTTGCTTCTCTTCCGCGGGGTGTGCGTTTAATAAAACCTTCTTGTATTAAAAAAGGCTCATATACTTCTTCCAGTGTACCAGGTTCTTCACCTACAGCGGTTGCAATGGTGGTAATACCTACGGGGCCGCCTTTAAATTTATCAATAATGGTTAACAGGATGCGGTTGTCCATATCATCCAGGCCATACTCATCAACATTCAATGCCTTTAATGCATGTTTGGTAATGCCTATATCAATATTTCCGTCGTTTAATACCTGTGCAAAATCTCTTACCCTGCGCAACAGACCATTGGCAATACGGGGTGTGCCCCTGCTGCGCCGCGCGATTTCACCTGCTGCGTCCGTCGTGATTTTTGTATTGAGTATGGCAGAAGAACGCAATACAATTTTATGCAGCGTTTCCTGCGTGTAATATTCCAGCCTTGATTTTATAGCAAATCTTGAAAGGAGCGGAGCTGTCAGCAAACCGCTTCTCGTAGTAGCGCCAATTAAAGTAAAAGGGTTCAGATTGATTTGGATACTTCTTGCATTGGGGCCGGTATCAATCATAATATCAATACGGTAATCTTCCATCGCCGCATACAGATATTCTTCTACAACAGTACTCAAACGATGTATTTCATCTATAAATAAAACATCATTGGGTTCAAGGTTGGTCAGCAAACCAGCAAGGTCGCCTGGCTTCTCTATCACCGGTCCGGAAGTCTCTTTAATTTTTACATTCAGCTCATTGGCAACAATTCTTGAGAGCGTTGTTTTTCCCAAGCCCGGCGGACCATGAAACAAAACATGATCCAAAGCCTCTCCGCGCATTTTCGCAGCTTTGATAAAAACAAGCAGGTTCTCAATTAGCTGCGGTTGGCCGGCAAAATCTGCAATAGCCGAGGGACGGATATTATTTTCAAATTCCTTTTCTGCCGCTGTCAGCGGTTCCTTATCTGCATGCAGGTTGGGATTAGCCATGCTGTAAATGTAACAAACCCGGCCGGAAAAAAATAAGTGAATATATTTGTATATACAAACAATAAATTATTACCTTTGGAGAAGAAATGAAGATTTCTGCAATAAGCGGAGTGATTATGAAAACATCAGACAGCAGATACGGAAGGTGCATATATTTTTCAAGTAATGCGCTGGCGCGGAAAACAGAAAAGCTGGCAACAGCGACCTGGAAGAAAGTTG
This sequence comes from Bacteroidota bacterium, assembly GCA_040004415.1. Classification (GTDB taxonomy): domain Bacteria; phylum Bacteroidota; class Bacteroidia; order Chitinophagales; family Chitinophagaceae; genus JACMLD01. The sequence goes on from JBDUAY010000051.1 coordinate 3,061, forward strand.
ATCTTTCGCCCAGCCATGCGTACCTGCTGATGATTGTATTAGATGAGCCGGGTATACAACCCGGCGCGCTTAGCAAGGAATTACAGCTTACACCCAGTACTATAACACGCTTATTAGAGAAGCTTGAAGAAAAGAAACTGGTGATAAGAAATACCGAAGGCAAAACAACTACTGTTTATCCAACGCTTAAAAGCAAAGAAATGAAACCGCAGTTGCTGGAATGCGTAGCAGAGTTTCATAAAAATTGTGTTGTACTTGTTGGTAAAGATGAATGCATACGGTTTGTAAACAGCGTAAATAAAATTTCAGATAAATTAGCAGGCTGATTTTTTTTTAGACCTGTCAATTGTATATACAAATATTAAAATTACAAATATTTTTTAGCACTCAAAAAACAAGCAAATGAAATACGTAATTACAGGGTCAACCGGCCATATCAGCAAATCAATTGTTATTGCACTTGTAAAAGAAGGGCACGATGTAACAGTGGTCACAAGCAAACAGGATCGCGCTAAAGAAATAGAATCACTGGGCGCAAAAGAAGCCGTTGGTTCAGTTGAAGATGTAGCTTTTCTAACAAAAGCATTCAGCGGTGCTGATGCAGTGTACACGATGGTTCCACCCGCGCATGATGTAGCCGATTGGAAAGGATTTATTGGACAGGTTGGGAAAAATTATGCAGCAGCAATCAAAGCAGCCAGCGTAAAGTACGTTGTAAACCTTAGCAGCATCGGTGCACATATGGCTGAAGGGTGCGGACCTGTAAGTGGTTTGAACAGAGTTGAGGCGGCGCTGAACGCACTGGAAGGTGTGAGCATAAAACATCTTCGCCCGGCATACTTCTATTATAATTTGCTTAATAATATCAGCCTGGTAAAAAACATGGGAATTATCGGAGGGAATTTTAGTGTTGCCGATAAGAAATTTCCCATTGTTGACCCTGCCGACATTGCAAATATTGCTACCAGGTATCTTCTTACACCTGATTTTACCGGGCATACCATTCAATATATTGCCAGCGATGAAACAAGTACAGATGAAATTGCATCCACACTGGGAAAAGCTATTGATAAACCTGATTTAAAGTGGGTAACATTTACAGATGAGCAATCTTTGCAAGGAGCTATCCAGGCCGGACTGCCGGAAGAACTGGCGAAAAATTATACTGAAATGGGACACGCTATTTATACGGGTGATATGTTTGAAGATTATTGGCACCATCGCCCGGCATCATTGGGAAAAGTAAAGCTGAATGATTTCGCAAAAACATTTGCCGGTGCATATAATAATAAAACAGCGGTAGCAGCACATTAAAGAAGACACCCGTAGTTTTAAAACTACGGATGTCTTTTCGCTGAAAATAAAATGGCTGTTTCAAATTTGAAACAGCCATTTCTATAATGTAAATGTTTTGGTATTACCGCACGCTAACAGAAACGTGGCGATCTTTTACCCTGTCGGTTTCTGGTGCATCAGCTGCATATGCGGCAAAAGAAGAACCATATCCTTCGGCACTGGTGATTTGTTTGCCAACGCCTGATTTACCCAATGCAGCCTGTACAGATTTTGCTCTTGCATCAGACAATTTTTTATTCAGCGCTTCATCACCTACTTTATCTGTATAACCACCAATTTTCAATTTTACAGACGGGAACGCTTTTAAAATAGCAGCTAAATTGTTAACCTGGTTTTGACTTTCAGCTGTAATTTTTGCCCTGCCGGTTTCAAAGTTCAGGTTATCAAAATCGAACCATACTTTCTTTAAAGAATCTTCACCAAGTTTCTTATAATCAGATTCCAGAAAGGTTACCAGTTTATCTTCGATACCGCCTTTATAAGCATCAATCACCGTATCGTTGGGCAATTTTACTTTAAATAATTCACGTACGCTGGTCACAACTGTTGCTACGGCGCTATCTGATGCAGTGCCAACTTTAACCGCTGCAGTATCTGCAGTTTCTACAATATCTTTTGTACTACCGCCGCATCCTTTAAAGAAATAGATGGACAATGCTACAGCAAGAATACCCAATAATAAAGGCAACAAAAATTTCATGCCACCGCTTGCTTTTTCAGCTGTTTCTCCAACATGCGCGGCAGCTGTATGAACAGCTTGTGTTGTGTTAGCAGTTGCAGATGAAACCGCAGTGCCGATAGAACCAATACCAAGCAACCCTGCAACAGAACTCAGGTTTGATGGTAACGCGTTCAAAACAGTATTTTTCTGGCTCGAAAGTAAATTCATTAATCCATCTGCATTCATGTTGTTATCAGCAGCATGTTTGCCCAATGCGGCTACAGCTACCGGTGCAACCATACTTAACAGAGAAGAAGCAGAAGAATGTTTGATGCCTGCAAAATTTGAAACCAGGCTGGCGATACCACCTGCTTTATCTCCCAAAACAGCTTTCAGCATTTCAGCACCTTTGCTAAGCAGGTTGCTGCTATCGTTCCCCAAAAAACCGATGAGGTTATTTAATATACCACCGCCAGCAGCTTGTTTGGCTAAATCGAATAAGTTAGAACTACTTTCATTGCCTTCAGTTTTACTAACAAGACCGGCCAGTATAGCAGGAATAGCACCGCTTAATGCTTTTTGAATTCCACCTTCACTTTCGCCGAGCGATGATGCGGCTGATGATATAAGATTTGGGGTAAATAGACCCTTAACTGTGTCAAGAAGATTAAATGACATAAATTTTTAGTTGTTTTGTGTTAAAGAAAAGTAGAATGGAAATGAGACGAACGGTTGTAATGCTTGGTTGTACGAAATAAAAAAATATACAATTATACCGGGACACCTCACAAAAGTGTAAGGTATAAAAATTAAAATGAAGGTATGGAATTTGACGAATTCAGCAAAAGCATAATAAGCGCCGAACCACCTGAGATGCTTAACCCATATGCATTGGCAATGTGGTATGATGCAAGAGGTGATTGGGAAGCAGCTCATTCTATTGTACAGGACTTGCAAGATAAAACTGCTGCACGCATACATGCTTATCTGCACCGCAAAGAAGGCGATACAGGAAATGCCGGTTATTGGTACAGCAGGGCCGCCAGGCAAATGCCAACTGTTACGGTGGAAAAAGAATGGGAGGAAATAGTGAAAGCAGTGTTGTAAAAAAAATCTACGAAGGAATATTTAAGTAAGTAGTTTGTTTATTCTACGTAGTTTGAACTATTTCAAATATTTATTCATCTGCAGAATCAAATCAGGGTCGGGACAATTCTGTAAATACTTTTCTCTTTCAGAATATTTACAAACTCCGGGATAATCTCCCTGTTTTAATTGCATATCAATAATAACCTGGAAGTGTAAATGCGGTGGCCAGTGTCCATTTTCCTGCGGTTCTCCAAAGTGGGCAATTTCCTGGCCCCTCACTACATATTGAGAACCGGTAAGATTTTCAATATCTTTTAAACTGATATGCCCGTATAATGTGTGAAAAGCAAATCCGTCCAACTGGTGCATTAGTATTAACGTAGCACCATAATCGCCAACATTATTATTGAACGCAAAACTGTGCACGCGGCCTCCCATAAAAGCAGCTATTTGTGTACCGGCAGGTCCCCAAATATCAATGCCAAGGTGTAATCTCCTTGGTTCAGCGCCTGCATCAAAATGTGTACTGGCAGCATATATTGTGCGCAGTTCGTTATAGCCACCAATGCCATACCGGCTACCATTTTTCTCCAGCTGGTTATTTATATACGTACTGAATTTCTTTATATCAGCGTACATATCTTCGGTTAGAAGTTCATTGGCAGCAGTGAAATCCATTTGTAATAAACTATTCTTACCTGCCGTGAACGGAACAACCGGGTGAAATGTATCAGCATATTTATGTAACGATTGTATAACCGGTTGGGACTGCATTTTATCTGGGAATAAATAAAAAATTGTACAATAGCTGTTATCTTGAACAAATGAATATACAACTGATTGCGGGTTCAATACAGTATTATAATAAAAAAAACCCCTGTAAGAATACAGGGGACATAACCAAAACTAACTACTTATGAGAAAACTGATCACCTAAATGCGATTTGTAATGTAAAAGTGCAAATTTGTTTTTATTTAAAAATTGTTATTGGCTGAAGTGCGGCAGATAGTCTTTGAACAGGATAAAAATGCCGGTGAATGGTTTTTTTTCATCGTCCAAATCTTATCAGCATAGCCCCCATGATACGGCACTTTCTAAAGCAATTAATTGTGTGGGAATATTAATTTCTATCAATAGTTTTTCTTCCAGCATATCGGCGAACGCTTCAAAATATTCAATTACGTGCTGCCGGTTGTTTCTTTTTAACCACCTAAAGCCTCCCGGTAAATATTTTAGTACTTCTTTATTATCAAGGTATTCTATGTTGTGAATATCAGTGGGTGTAAGACCCGCCGCTTCCAGTTTTGAAAGCAAGAGGCTGACCGGAGCACCAGATACTGCGCAGGATTCATCTGAAATTTCGGTCCACTCACCAATGCCGGTATGGGCATGAATTAATATTTCTTTTTCATCCAGGCGGGTTATCACCTGCAGCAGGTTGCCGCAATTGCAGGCGCCATGATGGCCCCAAACATAATGAACGCCATGCTGTAACCTGCGGGAAGTTTCGCGCAATGCCAGCACAAGGTCTATGGACGGTTTTGCCATAACAAAAGCTTTAGTTTAGAACAATCAATACATGAATATGTTTAGTACGCTGACAATGTTCTTTTTATCATATTCAGTGTATAAAGTTAAAAGAATTATAAAGCAAAATACAATGCGGAGAAAAACGTTGATCCAATACTAAAAAGCCTTCTATTGAAAAACAATAATACACTGCACCTGCGTTGCATGGTTTTATTTTCTATTCTGTGCGGTTTTGTACAGGGCCAGCAGATAACCGGCATCTGGAAAGGCAAGGTTAAAGCTGCTAATCTTGAATTGAAGATTGTAAAATCTGGTGATAGTCTTACCGGCACTTCTTATTATTACACGTCTAAAAATAATTACCGGCGTTACAGCATCAAAGGTTATTTTGATCCGGAAAATAATGAAGTTATCTGGTGGGATGATGTATTGCTGAATGGTAAAAATCCGTCTGCAACGGAAGCTGCCTTGAATGTGGCTGATTTTAATTGCCCGGGGGAAGATAAAATGTTGCTGGATGGTACCAGTTCTGTTCGTGATAATAAAGACATTAGTAAAGGCCCGCTGCATTTAGAAAAAACAGGCAATAGTTCTTTTCCCGATGAATGGGATTGGGTGATTGAGAATTATACCGCAGGCGCAAATGACCCATACATCATTGATAGTATCGGCCAGCTGGCTACAGGGCCAAAAATGTATCCCGAAGAAATAATAATGCCGGCACCTGTATTTATTAACCCCCAAAAAAAGCCTGAACAGACAATTGTAAAAATGCCTGCGGTGATAGCGGATAAAAACATTGGGTCTAAAAAATCATTAACCAACCAGGAAAAATTTACCACCCGGCAAAATAAACTGCAAATGGTGATACCGGTTACTTCATCCAATATTGAACTGCGGTTTTATGATAACGCCGCTATTGATGGTGATTCTATAGCTATCTTTTTAAACGGCCATTTGCTGCGCGAGCATATTTTACTGGGCAGCGAGCCGCAAACCATCAAAATAAATGCGGCTGATTTGCAGGATGACAATGAACTGGTGCTGGTAGCAGAAAATCTTGGATCCATTCCACCCAATACTTCTTACCTCGTTGCAGTTGTTGGCCACAAACAATATGAAGCGCGTTTATTTGCAGATGAAGGCAGTAGTGCGTTGATACGTTTTATAAAAGAGAAGGAGAAGTGAGTATATTTCACGCAAAGAGGAAAAAGATCGCAGCAATATTTCACGCAAAGAGGAAAAAAAGCTGGCAGCATATTTCACGCAAAGACGCAAAAAAAGAAAGATGCAAAGAATTTCTCAACGTCTTAGCGTGTTAGCGCCTTTGCCTCACCGCGTCTTTGCATTTTTTTTGCGTGAACAATTATCTTAATTCACTTTGCGGTCTTTGCCTCTCCGCGTCTTTGCGTGATTTTTTTTACAATTATCTCGATTTACTTTGCTGTCTTTGCCTCTTCGCGTTTTTGCGTGAAAATTTTTATACCACCACGTTCACCATTTTATTTCTTACGTAAATTATCTTTTTTGGCGCTTTTCCTTCCAGCCATTTTTGTACGGTTTCATTGGCTAAAACAATTTGCTCTACTTCCGGTTGCAAAATATCCAATGCCATGCTAATATTAGTGCGAACCCTGCCATTAATTGACACCGGGTAATCTTTCGAAGACTCTGTAACATATTTTGTATCGAACACCGGGTAGCTGGCATCCAGTACACTACCGGCATTGTCCAGCTGATGCCATAATTCTTCTGCAATATGTGGCGCATAGGGTGTTAATAAAATCAATACCTGCTCCAGTATTTCTTTTTTATGACACTTACTGTCATTCAGTTCGTTTACACAAATCATGAAAGTGCTAACCGCGGTGTTATAGGAAAAGCGTTCTGTATCGTCTTCAATTTTCTTAATGGCGCGGTGCAGAATTTTCAAGTCGTCTGCATTTGCTTTTTCATCGTTCCAAACTTTACCTTTTATTTCATCATAAAACAGGCGCCATAATTTTTTAAGAAAGCGATGAACCCCTTCAATGCCTTTTGTATCCCATGGTTTGCTGGCTTCTACAGGGCCGAGAAACATTTCATACATGCGGAAAGTATCTGCGCCGAATTTGTCAACCAGGTCGTTTGGGTTGACTGTGTTAAACTTTGATTTGGACATTTTTTCTGTCTCGACACCGCAGATGTACCTCACCCCCGGCCCCTCTCCACCTGCAGTGTAAAGGGGTGCCCCTCCGGTAGTTTCCTCATAAATAAAATCAGCATTTGCATATTCGCCATTTTTCCATTTTTTAAATGCTTCAATATTAAGCTCAACGCCATTTACAATGTTTACGTCAACATGAATTGGAATAACCTCATGCCCGCTAATTCTATTGTGTGAAATAAACAAATTGGTGTCAGTTTTGTCCCGGTACACAAACCTGCTACTACCCGTTATCATCCCCTGGTTCACCAATCTTTTATACGGTTCATCAAAACCAATCAATCCTAAATCAAATAATACTTTGGTCCACATACGGCTGTACAACAAATGGCCAACGGCATGTTCTGTTCCGCCAACATACACGTCTACCTGGTTCCAGTAATCACTTACTTTACGACTGCAAAAAGTATGATCGTTGTGCGGATCCATATAGCGTAAAAAATACCAGCTGCTGCCTGCGTAGCCGGGCATGGTGCTCGTTTCACGCATAGCCCTCACCCCTCCCGATAAAGGATCGGGACAGGCTGGCCCCTCTCTACCTTCGGTTGCGGGGGGTGCCTCTCCGCTGGTTGCACTACTGGTCATCGGCTGGGGCTGATTATTTACGGGCTTTCCTTCTTTGTGTTGTTGCGCAATTATAATAGCCTGACCGTTAATAGCAGCTTTAATTTTTGTTATTACTGTTTTTGTATTTTTTATTATTTCATCATTTGTAAAGCGAATAACTTTAAATCCTATTTCGTTTAATGTTTTTGATCTTTCTTCATCATATTTTTTTTGTTCAGCATCTTCATGATAGCCGCCGTCTGCTTCAACGATTAATCTTTTTTGCAAACAAATAAAATCAGCAATGTACTTATCAATGGGATGCTGTCGTCTGAATTTTTCGCCCAGGTTATTATTCCGTAATTCCTGCCACAATATTTCTTCTGCTTCCGTGTGACCTTTTCTCATTTCTTTCGCCAACTCATATTGCATTGGCGTATGAATACTGTATTTTGGCACTGGTTCATCATCATGCGCTCTGTCAGCACCCGCATCCCCTGCTTGATTTTGTAAAGACTCTTTCGGAGAGGCACCCTTCTCCACTTGTGGAGAAGGGAAGGGGATGAGGGCCCAATCCGTCAAATTTGCCAGCGGGCCTTCACCCATTGGGCCAGGCCCATATTTATCTACATGCGGTAATTCAAGTGGTAGATCCTTTTCATCTAACGGATATGCCTCACCGTCTTTCCAAACAATTGGAAATGGCTCGCCCCAGTAACGCTGGCGGCTAAAACCCGCATCGCGCATTTTATAATTGATTTGGCGCTTGCCAATACCCGTCTCCACCAGTTTTGTAATGACTACGTCAATAGCATCCCGCATCAGCATACCATCTAAAAAGCCGGAATTGGTAAGCGTTGCATCTTTTGTCGGGTTAGCGTTGGTTCCGTCAAACGCATCGCCAATAATATTGGTAACGGGTATATCGAAATGTTTGGCAAAATCATAATCGCGCTGATCGCCACAGGGCACAGCCATAATGGCGCCAGTGCCATAGCCTGCCAGTACATATTCGGCAATCCACACAGGTATTTCTCTTCCATCAAAAGGATTGATGGCATACGCACCGGTAAAGCAACCCGTAATTTGTTTTACTTCGGCCATGCGCTCGCGGTCGCTCCTGCTTTTTACATATTCCAGGTATTTATCTATCGCTTCCTTTTGATTGGGCGTTGTAATTTTTTGCACCAATTCATGCTCAGGTGCAATTACCATAAAGTCTACACCGAAAATGGTATCAGGCCGGGTAGTGTAGACCGTGAGCAGTGAGGCGTCAGACGTGAGGTGCGAGGTGTCAGTCGTGAGTCGTGAGCCAGCATCGCCGCCCGTAGGCTGCAGCGCTGCACGCGCAGCTTTCTTCATCTCAAAGCTTATTTCTGCGCCCTGGCTCTTGCCAATCCAGTTGCGCTGCTGTTCCTTTAAAGACTCTGAAAACTCTACTTTTTCAAGTCCTTCCAGTAAACGGTCTGCATATGCCGTAATGCGCAGGTACCATTGCCGCATTTTCTTTTTTACTACGGGATGGCCGCCGCGTTCGCTCACACCATTTACTACTTCATCATTGGCCAGCACGGTGCCCAATGCTTCGCACCAGTTCACTTCGCCATAAGATGAAAATGCCAGGCGGTAATCCATTAAAACTTCCTGCTTACGGTCTTGCGTAAGCGCTTTCCATTCAGCGGCGGTAAATGCCGCGGATTTTGGGGTAGCCGCTTTTCCTTTTGTTTCAAAAATGCTGATTAGCGTATCAACACTTTCAGCTTTATTATTTTCAGGATTGTACCAGCTTTCAAATAATTGCAAAAAGATCCATTGCGTCCATTTATAATAATGGGGATCACTGGTTTTTATTTCACGGCTCCAGTCGAAACAAAAACCAATTTTATCCAGCTGACTGCGAAATGTAGCAATATTTTTTTGGGTAGTTACAGCCGGATGCTGACCGGTTTCCAGCGCATATTGTTCGGCCGGGAGGCCAAAACTATCATACCCCATCGGGTGCAATACATTAAAACCTTTCAGCCTTTTGTAACGCGCATAAATATCTGAGGCAATATAACCAAGCGGATGGCCCACATGCAGGCCCGTGCCGCTGGGGTAGGGAAACATATCCAGCACATAAAATTTTGGTTTGGAAGATTCATTACTAACTTTATAAGCCTCCGTCTCTTTCCATTTTTGCTGCCACGCCTGTTCAATCTTTCTGAAATTGTATTCCATGATAACTATGCGATTAATTATTTTGTTGCGTTAATAGTTCCGTTGGTCGTTTTCTGTTGCCCGGCAATTTTCAGACATTTAAAGGAATCTGTGTGCCGGATATTTAAATTTATAGCCTGTAGCATCGATCAATGGTTGAATCTTTTAGAAGCTGTTTAAAATGTTTTAATACATATCTGATAGCGCAAAAAATCTGCTAATAATCATTTTGTATGACAACTGGTAACCTTCTCTAGTAACCCCGTGCCTTCAGGCCGGGGCTTCAGCGTTTTTCGTTTATTGGCTTTAGCCGAAATTTGTTTTGGCTAAAGCCGGATATCCAAGATTAAATACTCCCAGGCCTAAAGGCACTGGGTTATTTAAAACCTGAAGTATATTTTTTTATAGACCCAGGCTGGCAGATCCCATAAAAAACTTTGCTGCTGTTATAATTATCATTTTTAGACAGCTTCTTAGTGATAAAAATCATTAAATACTTGTTATCCGTGTACCATTGCCGCAAACGGAATTGTTAGAGAAGACTTAAAAAAATCTTATTTATCCAACTTACCTGGCAAATGCTAAAATATTTTGCGGAACGCCATCGTTAAAGAGGCCGCAAAAATAACAATTGTGCTGCAGAATCCGCTATTTTTGCCCCTTTCAAACAGTGAAGACCCCATAAATTATCACACATGGTTCAATTTGGAAAATCATCCAGCAAGCGCTCCCAGCCATCCTATTTTATGGCCATCCTGGGCGTATCGCTTATCTTAATTATGCTGGGCGTACTTGGCTGGCTGGTTATTAATGCCAATAAATTGGGACAATACTTTAAAGAAAATGTGGAAGTTCGGGTATATGTAAGAGAAAATGTTTCGGCCAAAGACAGTACCGCGCTGGTTGAATATGTAAGCACACGTCCATACGTTAAATCGTCTGAATATGTAACCAAAGCCGTGGCCCGTCAAAAATACCTGGAAGATGGAAACAAGGACTGGGTGGGCGTTCTGCAAAATAATCCCCTGCCGGCCAGCATTAATTTTAAAATAAAAAGTGAATACGCGGTTACCGATTCACTGGAAAAAATACAGGCAGATTTAGTGCAAAATATAGCTGTAAGTGATGTGCAGTATCCACAATCGCTTGTCAGCAGCCTTAATAATATGATTCGGAAAATCAGTATTATTTTACTGGTAGTAGCGGTTGTCATTTCTATCCTGGTAATTGTGCTGATAGACAATACCATTAAACTGGCCATGTTCAGCAATCGTTTCCTTATTAAAACCATGCAAATGGTGGGTGCAACGCGCAGTTTTATTGCACGCCCCATGAATATCCGCGCTATTTTCAATGGTGCGCTGAGCGGCGTTATTGCGGTGGTTGTAATTATTGGCGTAATTGTTTTCGCAGAAAAATGGCTGCCGGAAATCAAGGCCCTGCGTGATTACACGCTGCTGTCACTGCTGTTTATATCCATTATTTTGCTGGGTGTGGTAATATCTTTTGTAAGCACCCACCGCAGCGTAATTAAATACCTGAAAATGAAGCTTGACGACCTTTATTGATCGTGCGGCGTGATATGAAAGTCGTCAGTAAAGAATCAAGCCGGTAAAAAAAACGTGATTTGAAATAAGAGAGGCTTCTGCCGTCTTACGCCTCTTGGTTCACGATTTTTCTTATATTGCAGCCTTAATAAAAGATTATGAGTGAGAAAAAAGTTATCAGCGGTGGAAAAAGGCAGGTGGTTATTAACTCGTCAGCCCCACTTTTTGCCAAAGAAAATTATATGTGGATGATTGCCGGAGTAGTAGTAATTGTGCTGGGTATGCTGCTGATGGCAGGCGGCAAAAGCACTAACCCGGCGGTGTTTGATCAGAAAGAAGTATACAGTCCGCAGCGCATTACGTATGCGCCTTTACTAATACTAATTGGCCTGGGATTGGAAATTGTAGCCATTTTCAAAAAGCCTAAAAGCAACGCTTAAAAATGATCTATTAAATATTGATGGGCGATGAGAAATCATCGCCTTTTTTTTATATGTTGCGCCACTAATTAAACCAATATCAACTTTATGAGCACTATCCACGCTATTATTATTGCTATAATTGAAGGGCTGACCGAATTTTTGCCCGTTTCTTCAACAGCGCATATGAAGTTCGCCAATCCGCTGATTGGTGAGGGAGAATCCGCTTTCCGTGAAATGTTTGAAGTGGTAATACAATTGGCAGCCATTTTATCTGTGGTTGTATTGTATTGGAGAAAATTCTTTGATCTTAAAAAAATCAACTTATATGTAAAACTTATTGTTGCACTTATACCGGCCGTTATTTTTGGCGTGCTGCTTAAAAAGCATATTGACGCTGCTTTGGGTAATCTTACTTTTATTGCCTGTGTAATGATCGGGGGCGGAATCATTTTATTGTTCATTGATAATTTCTTCAAAAACCCGGTGGTGTTTGATGATACGCAGGTAGATTATAAAAAGTCATTTATCATCGGTTGTTTCCAGGTATTGTCGATTGTTTTTCCGGGATTGAGCCGCAGCGCCGCTACCATAATTGGTGGATTGAGCCAGCGTTTGGACAGGAATACCGCTGCTGAATTTTCTTTCTTGCTGGCAGTGCCTACCATGCTTGCTGCTTCAGTAAAGACATTGTATGATGTACACAAAACAAATCCGGAAGTACTCGGAAAAGATAATATAACCACTTTGCTGATCGGCAGCGTGGTGGCCTTTATTGTTGCTTTGCTGGCCATTAAATTTTTCATTGGTTACATACAGAAACACGGGTTTAAATTGTTTGGATATTACCGCATCATACTGGGTATTATTGTATTGGTGCTTATTTATAATGGAACCATAAAATAATGTGTAAATGTGCTAATGTGTAAATGTGACAAATGCCCTTAATTTAACAGCATATTTAAGATTACCAATTTTTAAATTAGCACATTTTCATATTTTCACCTTATCACATTTGATCTATGCAAACTGCTTCTAAAAAAGTAATTAATGGATGGGCCATGTTTGATTGGGCCAATTCGGTTTACAATCTTGTTATTACCACTACTTTTTTTCCGGCCTATTATGCAGTTGTTACTTCACTTAAAAATTTCCCGGAAGGGATTCATTTTCTTGGCAGAACGTATGTTAATACTGAACTGAAAGATTATGTAATGGCGGCGGGTTTTTTAGTCATCGCATTTTTATCCCCCATACTTTCTTCCATTGCAGACTATAAAGGCAACAAGAAAAATTTCATGCGCTTCTTTTGTTACATGGGCGCACTAAGCTGTTCATTATTATTTTTGTTTGATAAAACGCACGTGTACCTGGGCTTATTCTGCCTTATGTTTGCTGGTATAGGTTTTTATGGGAGCCAGGTTTTTTACAATTCATATTTACCTGAAATAGCAGACGAAAAAGATATGGACCGGGTAAGTGCAAGGGGATATTCATTTGGATATATCGGCAGCGTATTAATGCAACTGATTGGCTTTGCCCTTGTGTTATTGATGCCGGGCAGCGCCACACCTTTAAAAATAACTTTTCTGCTGGTGGGTGTTTGGTGGGTTGCCTTTGCGCAGATTACTTTTAATGTGCTGCCTATTAGTCCTCAATCTGAAAGAGATTCAAAAACAAATGTACTGGCCAATGGTTTTATTGAATTAAAGAAAGTTTGGGATCAGCTGGTGCACCTGCCCGTATTAAAACGATTTTTATCTGCCTTCTTTTTTTATAGCATGGGCGTGCAAACGGTGATGCTGGTGGCCATTGATTTTGGTATTAAAGAATTAAAGCTGGAAGATACCAAACTCATTATTACAGCGGTAATCATTCAGCTGGTGGCTATTATTGGCGCTATTGGGATGTCGAAGCTTTCTAAAATAATTGGTAATGTGCGTGTGTTGATTCTTACGGTACTGCTCTGGATTTGTATTTGTGTATCCGGTTACTTCATGAAAACAGAAATGCAGTTTTATATATTGGCTTCATTGGTTGGTTTGGTAATGGGCGGCATTCAATCCATGAGCCGATCTTCGTATTCTAAATTTATGCCCGCAACAAAAGATACCGCGTCGTTTTTTAGCTTTTATGATGTTACGGAAAAACTGGCCATTGTTATTGGGTTAATCAGTTTTGGACTGATAGAAGGAATTACACATTCTATGCGGAGCTCTTTATTAGTGCTGACAGGTTTTTTTGCAATGGGTTTGATTTTTCTTTTGCTTACGGCCCAAAAAATAAATAAAGGAGGCGACCGATGAAATTATATACCATTGATACCGGTTTTTTTAAATTAGATGGCGGTGCTATGTACGGCGTGGTGCCCAAAAGTATCTGGAATAAACTCAACCCGTCAGATGAAAATAATTTATGCAACTGGGCATTGCGGTGCCTGTTAATAGAAGATGGTAACCGGCTTATACTGGTAGATACCGGGAACGGCGATAAACAGGATGCAAAATTTTTCAGTCATTACCATTTGCATGGCGATGATACACTGGTAACATCTTTAGCCAAACATGGTTTTACAACCGATGATGTCACCGATGTTTTTTTAACACACCTCCATTTCGATCATTGTGGTGGTGCGATAAAAAGGGAAGAAACTAAATTAGTGCCAACATTTAAAAATGCTGTGTACTGGAGTAATGAGCGTCATTGGAAATGGGCTACAGAACCCAATGAACGTGAGAAAGCTTCTTTCTTAAAAGAAAATATTTTGCCTATCCGGGAGAGCGGCCAGTTAAAATTTATAGCTGTTGGAAATGATGATTCTGTTATAAAACCGTTCGCTTCCGGTATCACAGATAATCTTTCTGTGATTGTGGTAAGCGGACATACCGATGCTATGATGTTGCCGGTAATAAGATATAATGATAAGACGATTGTTTACATGGCAGATTTATTGCCGTCTGCCGGGCATATTCCGCTGCCGTATGTAATGGCATATGACATGTTTCCACTAACTACATTAAATGAAAAGAGTTCATTTTTAAGGGAAGCTATCGAAAATGAATACATTCTTTTCTTTGAGCATGATCCTGCAATTGAATGTTGCACACTGCAAATGACAGCGAAAGGAATCAGGCAGAAAGATGTTTTTACACTGAAAGAAATATAACGACTTTATAAGCATCGATCGAAAGGGTTTGCCCATGAATTCAGCAGGGGCAAACCCTTTTTTCGTAATTAACCTAAATGCTATAAAGTTGATATGGTAGAAATCATTTTGTCGGCTTCTGGTTGTTTAAAATTAGTGATAGATCCCATGCCGCAGCTCAGGATATATGATATGCCGTCTTTTTTTAAATCAACCCGCTTAATAGTATAGTCTTTGAATTTGGCCACATCACCAGTGGCCCCGTTCTTTAATGCAGCCAGGCCCTGTTGAAAATACCTCAACTGTGCCAGGTTCGGAAACTTCAGGGTTGTCATAATTTCTGAATTGGCAGATTGCTGATCACGAAATTGCAGTTCATAGCAGGTATCAGATTCTTTGGTAACTCTTTGCAGGCTTATTGGCCATTGTTCGCCCTGTCTTAACTCAACAAGGTTAATAGTAGACGTGTTCACAATGGTAAACTGTGCCTTTGCGGCAAATGGTAAAAACAGGGATAGCAGGATGATTGTTTTCATAGTAATGCTAATTATGATTGGTTTTTAAAGATACCGGATGATTAAAATGCAGTAATTGTGTTCAATTAATATTTTATTTTTTAAAATTTTAATCCTTTGATAGTATTGATCATTAAGTCTGCTTCGGATTGCCTGAAATCAGTTAAAGTCCATTTAAGCCTGAGTATATACCAGACGCCCTCATATTTCTTATCTGCCCTTGCAATGGAGTAATCTTTAAATTTTGCAATGTCACCGTTTTTACCAGCTTTTAGTGCGGTTAATGCTTGTTCAAAATATTTTAACTGAGATGTATTAGGAAATGGAAGTGTGTCCATTACCAAACTCCTTGGTACTTGCGCATCACGGAACTGAAGGGAATAAGTAGTATCGGACTGCCCGATATCTCTTTGCATTACTATTGGCCATTGGCCCGACCGTATTTCAACAGGATTGCCAGGAGCCGGCAATGTATTATTGAGCTTGTCAATGCGGGAGAATGGTAATAATAGTAAACTAAAGAATATTTTTTTCATACGATTATTGGACTCTTTTCACAGATTTTTGAACTCTTTTCATCGATTATTGGAATGGTAAGATAGAACGATAACTTAATAAAAGCAATATGAGGAAGGTATTAATAAGTAGTTAGGGGTATACATGGATAGGTCAGGATGGCCTCTCGAAACTAAAATCATTGCACGTAGAAAAAA
This sequence comes from Bacteroidota bacterium, assembly GCA_040004415.1. Taxonomy (GTDB): domain Bacteria; phylum Bacteroidota; class Bacteroidia; order Chitinophagales; family Chitinophagaceae; genus JACMLD01. The sequence goes on from JBDUAY010000051.1 coordinate 18,988, forward strand.
TAATGGTAAATCCCCGTAGCAGCCTGCGTACTTTTAGAAGGATGGCATTGTATAATTACCAGTTTTCTACCCCTATCCTCCTGAAGGCGAGACCTGGATCGGAAATGGCAGGTAAATATTTAACGAATTAGTCGTCCCTCAAAAAGTCTGCAACCTTTGCTTGCATTGTTTATTGTTTCT
>JBDUAY010000384.1:0-5695 GCA_040004415.1 Bacteroidota bacterium
AACGGATCGATACAAAGTTTTTATGTTAAAAATGATCAGAAGAATTTAATTGCCATGTTCTTTGAATTGCCCAACAGGCAAATTAAAGTTGGCGATAGCTGGTCGTTAAATATGAATTTTATTTCCATGGATCAAAATTTTAAATGTGATACATCATACAAAAAGAATAACGTGACGCTGATCGGTTTAAAACAAATTGCCGGGCAGACAACCGCTATTATTAAATATGATCTGACTGAATTTGTATCCGGGGATTTTAATAACCCGCTTGCCGGGAACAATAAAAAAACAATGATGAAGATGACATACAATGCCATTGGAGAATTTTCTGTTGACAAAGGCCGCTGGACGAATTATGATGGAATCTTATCACTCAGCGCGAGTGGTGTAATGACATCCAACACAACAAAAAAAATACAATTGCTGGCTGAATGAAATGCTGTAGTCGTCAACCTGCTTATATCTGGACAAGTCGGCTTACGCGCCATCATTAATTGATAAAGCACTTTCTCTCCACACTATTTTTTACTGGGTTATTGACTATTGTGTACGCACAAAACACGGGAAATTTTGCAGACAGCATCCGGAGAAAATATCAAATCCCTGAGCTTCCTGTGCAGTGGTTTCTGCGGATTGTACTTTTGATTACAAGTGCTGGGCGTGCAAAAAATAAGTACGTACATTCCGGCAAAAAATACCCGGTTTCACATGGGCTCCAATGCAAAAGCCATCACTTCCACAGCCTGAATTACCGCTGGAATGTTCCAACGATGCCGATTCAATTGCTAATTTTAATCCCTGTTATACCACAGAAAGGCGTCCTGAACTGTCTTATTAGTATAGTTACGAAGTTTTATCGTAACTAACCTTTGCAATCGATTGGTTAATCTTGTTTACGCAAGCAATCCGTGCACCGGCTAATATGTTGGAAAACAGGGCAACGAGGCCCGGTTTTGGCAAGTTTACGGAGCAGGCAAGAAAAGCTACACATTAACAAAATCTTTAAGCAATTAAAACAAACTTTAGGCAGGATAAATCGTCTCATAGTGGTAAAGTCATTTTAACTCTATTATTTTTAAAATAAAATTTCCGTCATGAACATCTTTTACAAAACGTCCTGGTTGTTTTTCTGCGCCGTTATTTTTTGCGGAGCTGCATTTGCACAGGACTGGCCTAAAAGTTTAACAGGCAGTAATGGCGAACTGATAAAAATTTATCAGCCGCAGGTAGAATCATATGCTGGCAATATTGTAAAGTCAAGATCTGCTATATCTGTTATCCAGGATGGGAAAACAGATCCTGTATTTGGCGCTTTTTGGTGGGAAGCAAATGTGGCAGACAATGGCAGTGCAGTTGCCATCCAATCCATGCAGGTTACCAATATTAAATTCCCGGATGGCGTTGATGACGCTACCAGCAATGATATTAAAAACAAGCTGGAATCTTCAGTTCCGCAAATGAATATCAGTATTTCAAAAGATGAATTACAGAATTCGGTGAATAGCACGCAGCAACAGGCTAATCTATCTTCAAGTTTTAACAATGCGGTACCTAAAGTAATTTATACTACAAAGCCAACAATGCTGGTGTTGATAGATGGTGAACCCAAAATGCAAAGCAATTCAACCTACGGGGTTGATGCAGTTGTAAATTCTCCTTATACGATTGTAAAAAATAACGATGGCCGTTTTTATTTATATGGTGGAAAAAATTGGTACAGCGCTCCTTCTGCGACCGGTCCATATAACTATGTAAGCGATATTCCTGAAAATTTGCAGCAAATCGAAACCGCTGTGAAAAATAGTCAGAATAGCAGCAGTAATAATTCTGGCAACAGTAGTGATGGTACTGGCAGCAATCGTACTAGCAGCAGTTTAAACGATGATGCTTCGAACAACAGTAGCAATACAATTCCTGCAATCATAGTTAGTACGCAACCTGCAGAACTTATCCAGTCTGACGGAGAAGCTAATTTTGCCCCGGTTGAAAGTACTGGCTTGCTGTATGTAAAAAATTCATCCAACGATATTTTCATGGATGTAAACTCTCAGCAGTATTATGTATTGCTGTCTGGCCGTTGGTATAGATCATCTTCTTTAAAAAGTCAGTGGCAGTTTATTCCAGCAGATAAATTACCGGCAGATTTTGCAAAAATCCCTGCTGGTTCACCCAAAGATAATGTGCTGGCAAGCGTAGCAGGTACAGACCAGGCAAATGATGCAGTGATGGACGCGGCTATTCCGCAAACCGCAAAAGTAGATCGCAGAACGGCTACAACAACGGTTACGTATGATGGTGATCCGCAGTTTGAAAATATAAGCGGTACACGTTTGCAATATGCGGTGAATGCATCTGCAACGGTATTGAAATTGAATGGACAGTATTATGCAATTGATAATGGGGTATGGTTTCAATCAAACAGTGCAGCTGGTCCGTGGCAGGTAAGTACATCGCGCCCGGCCGATGTAGAAAATATTCCGCCCAGTTACCCGGTATATAATTCCAAGTATGTAAATGTGTATGATGTAAATGATGATTATGTATACGATGGTTATACACCTGGGTATTTGAATACATATGTTTATGGCCCTACCCTTGTATATGGTACCGGTTATTATTATCGTCCATGGTATCGCCATCATTATTATGCAAGACCTTATACATGGGGCTTTGGTATGAATTATACACCATGGTATGGCTATGGTTTTGGTTACGGTTTTGGATATGATTGGTTTGATATCGGCTTCGGCTACAGCTCATGGTGGGGTGGCGGTTTTGGATATGGTGGCTGGTGGGGACCTTCTATTTACCGTCCTTGTTATGCCTTCGGCGGTGGTTATTACCACAACTACGGATATTATGGTTACAACCGTGGCTATGCATTTAGAAACAGTGCAAGGTTTAATATAAACTACAACAACAATATTTACAATGGCCGCAGAAATGTGTATTCCAATAACAACCGCAGTTTTGTAAACAACGGCCGTTACAATAATAATTTCAATCGTAATGGCGCGTTTAATGGTAACCGTAATAATAACAATAGCAACGGTGGCCGGTTTAATAATAGCAACGGTGGTAACAGGACTGGCAACAATCCAGGATATAACGGAGGCAGATTTAATAATAGTAATGGTAGCGGATATAACCGGGGTAATGCTACCAATGGTGGTAACAGGGTTGAAAATAATAGATCAAATGCAACACGAGGTGGACGTACATACAATCCGGGACAGCAAAATAGTGCGCGGAGTTACGATGGCAACAGGGGTTTTAATCAGCAAAGAGGTAACGATAACAACAGAAGCTTTAGCAGACCACAATCGCAAAGTGCGGCACCTCAACGCGCTGCACCGTCTTCAGGTTTTGGGGGCGGCGGCTCAAGACCAAGTTTTGGTGGAGGAGGAGGTGGTAGCAGGCAAAGCTTTGGTGGTGGCGGAGGTGGTGGATCGAGAGGAAATAGTGGCGGCGGAAGCAGAGGAGGTGGTGGTGGCGGAAGGCATGGCCGTTAAATAAAATTCATGGACGGTTATAAATACGGTGTTTTGAAACCAGTATCAATTAATTTTGGCTGTATTTCAAAACACTTTTTTTTAAACATGTAGTAATGCACTGGAAAGATTATTTCTCTTTGGTAAAAAACATCGGCTTGCGCTATTTTTTATTGGCTACACTTGCATTCGTATTTTTTTATGTTTTGCTAAGAAGCAGGATCGGCTATAAAAAAATACAGCAGAAATTTCCTAAACAAAATGATTACCTGCGGGAAATAAGTTATTCTATTTGCACCATTGCCATATTTGCACTGGTACCGCTACTGCTGATAAAAAATCCGTACGTTTTACCGCATACACTATATTATAAAAATATAAGCGATTATGGATGGGTGTATTTTTTTGCAGCTTTCCCCATCATGCTGTTCATTCACGATACTTATTTCTACTGGACGCACCGGCTTATGCATCACAAAAAACTTTTTAAACTTTTTCACTTGGTGCATCACCATTCAACCAATCCTTCTCCCTGGGCAGCGTATTCATTTCATCCGCTGGAAGCGATTGTAGAAGCAGGTGTCTTCGCAGTTTTTCTATTTACGATTCCTATTAACCCGCTTCATTTTTATCTTTTCTTCTTCTTCATGATCACCTACAATGTATACGGCCACCTGGGGTATGAACTGTATCCAAAAGGTTTCAGCCGCCATTGGTTTGGGAGGTGGATTAATACCTCCGTGAGCCATAACCAGCACCACCAGTTCTTTAAAGGCAATTATGGGTTGTACTTCACTTTCTGGGACCGGATGATGGGCACTATCCGCCCTGATTACGAACAACGCTTTGAAGAAGTAGTATCAAAAAAAGCATAGGGCTTCAGTTGTACATTTGCGTATGACTTTTGGTGAAAATATATTGTCGTTTATTCAACACCTGGATTTTCCTGTGAAGCTGCCCAATGGCATTGAAGTAATGATACCATTTGAAGAGCCGGCAACTATACAGGCCTGTAAATTGTTTTACAAGAAATTTTATAGCGATCGGCAGCAGCGCAGAATGATCATTGGCATTAACCCAGGCAGATTTGGAGGTGGTGTAACGGGCATTCCTTTTACGGATCCGATTCGGTTGCAAAACGACTGTGGCATTGAAAACGCATGGGCAAAAAGACAGGAACTTTCATCTTTGTATATATATGAAATGATTCACGCTTTTGGGGGCGTAATTAATTTTTATAAACAATTCTATGTAACAGCGATCAGTCCGCTGGGCTTCACCCAACATGGCAAAAACCTGAATTATTATGATGATAAAACTTTGCAGGATCGCATCAGGCCATTTGTAATCGACTGCTTCAACAAACAATGTACGTTTGGCATCGATCGGAAAATTGCCTTCTGCCTGGGCGACGGTAAAAACTTTAAGTACCTCACTAAATTAAATGCGGAACAACATTTTTTTGAAACGATTGTTCCATTGTCACATCCCCGTTTCATCATGCAATACCGTCTGAAGAGGAAACAGGAATATATTGATAAATACGTACAGCAATTGCACGCCATCAACCCTTCATTTTAAATATAATAAACAATGCAGCCCATTATTTTTTATTGTTACGATGCTTACTGTGGCTGGTGCTATGGATTCAGCCCGGTTATTAAAAAAATTGGTGCGGAATATGCGGGCGACTTTAGTTTTGAAGTATTGTCTGGTGGGATGATTATAAGCGACAATCCCAAGCCTGTTTCAGTAATGGCCGGCTATATAAAAAACGCGTACAAAACGGTGGAAGAACGGACAGGGATTGAATTCGGCAAAGATTTTCTCTGGCATATCAATAATCCTGATAAAAGCGATTGGTTTCTTAATTCTGAAAAATCTGCTATTGCGCTTTGTGTTTTTAAAGATTATTTTCCTGAACAGCAGGTAGCATTTGCATCTGATCTTCAATATGCACTTAACTATGAAGGTAGAGATTTATGCGATGATGAAGCCTACCGTCATCTCCTGGAAGAATATGCTATTCCGGCAGATGATTTTTACCGTAAGCTGCATAGCGAAGATTATAAAGAGAAAGCGTATTACGAATTTGCGATGGTAAAGCAGTTGCAGGTAACCGGTTTTCCGGCGGTACTATTGCAAACGGGCGAAACAAAATTTTATTTAATTTCAAGGGGATATACAGATTATGATACGCTGAA
>JBDUAY010000385.1:0-5691 GCA_040004415.1 Bacteroidota bacterium
GCCATTTACTGGGGAAGAAAAAGACCATGAACACTCAGTTGACATCGTTTCAGATGATGCTGTGGCTCCGGCACTCAATACTGTTGAGGTACAATCAGGGGATAATTTTAATGCTTATTTAAATGAAGATAAATTAGGTGGAACTGAATTGAATCAACAGGTTGCACGTTCAGAAGAAGGTGGTATAATGAATGTAATTTCAGAAGTATTCAGTGATCCAAACCCTTTATATAACATGGCACCGGTTGAGGCATTCAATATAGTAACACCGCAAGAAATAACCGCAATGCCTGCTATGGTACCACTGGAAATCACTTCTCAGGAAATACAGGACCATGACCATATAAATTCACAATTTATTACGGAAGAAATTACTGCGGGGGCTTCCACAGCAGAACAGCGTGTTGAGGAGAATGGAACGCATCCCGAAGAAAATTTCCCTGATTCAATGCTGGCAGCATCCGCGATTGTACACGAAGAAAAGTTGCCCGCGCCTGCTGATGCTTCTGCAGAGAACGCACAGATTGAACCGACGCCTGAAACAATTATTTCCGATAACACAGAAGATGATTTTGAAGCGGGAACTTTGGAGGCAGATGATACAGACGCCATTCCCGGAATATCATCAGAAAATCAAAAAACGGAAGCATATCAAACGACATTTTCAGAACCGAAAAATACTGAAAATGTTGCGCCTGAACTACCCGGCGCTGCAATTAACCTGGTTAAAACAATTATAGAAACACCGGCAGCTAAAAACGATGTGTTGTTTGAGCCTTATCATACCGTTGATTATTTTGCCAGCCAGGGAATTAAGCTAAGCAAAATGGAGGCAGATTCCAAAGACAAACTTGGCAGGCAACTGAAGAGTTTTACGGAATGGCTTAAAACGATGAAAAAGCTGCCCCAGGTTTCCATTAATAAAATATTAGCCGAAAACGAGGAGTCGAAAGTTGTGGAAGACGCCAATCATTCTATAGAAACAAAAGAAGTAATAACGGAGGCGATGGCAGAAGTATTTGAGAAGCAGGGTCTGAATGATAAAGCGGCTGAGATTTACCAAAAATTAAGTTTGCTTAATCCCGCTAAATCAGCTTATTTTGCAGCCAGAATGGAAGATTTAAAACATTAATTGTATGATTTTATTTGTGATTTTGATAGTGCTGGCCTGTTTAATACTTGGCTTTATTGTATTGGTACAAAACCCAAAAGGTGGTGGTCTCTCCGGCAGTATTGCTGGCTTCAGTAACCAATTTATGGGTGTTAAACAAACAAATGACGTGTTAGAAAAAGGAACCTGGATATTTGCCATTGTGGTTGCTATACTTTGCATTTGTTCAGCTGCATTTATTCCAAAGGGAACATCGAATGGATCTAACCTTGTAAATGAACTGGATACAAAGCCTAAAACTACGCAAAGCGCGCCTGCACAGGCTGCTCCTGTTACACCAAAAAAGTAATTTATTCAACCATATTTGATAGCCCTGTCGTAACCGACGGGGTTTTTTGTTATTTTGGCAGGAGCAGAATGAAGAGGTTTCGCATAAATGACCTTATAAAACGTTTACAACTATCCTTTAGCAATGAAAAAAACCATACGCATATTCTTTGTTCTCATACTGATAACAGCCGGCTATTTTGGATGGAAAATTTTTGGCCCCGCCACGGCATTCGATGGTAAAAATTATTACCTGCACATAAAAACCGGGAGCACCTATGAAGATGTGCTAACCACCTTGCAAAATGATCAGGTGTTGCAAAGCCCTGGTTTTTTTAAGATTATTGCCGGCAGGTTCGATTATCCTGGAAAAGTAAAAGCGGGCAGGTACAATATCAAAAGCGGTATGAGCCTGATTAATATCGTGCGAATGCTTAAAAATGGCCAGCAGGAACCTGTTAACCTGGTCATTACAAAACTCAGAACCAGGGAAGATTTTGCATCCCTGGTGGGCCGAAAGTTTGAATGCGATTCCGCTGCTTTCATTGCCTATCTCAATAATGCAGATTCTTTACAACAATATCATCTCGACAGCAATACTGTAATGACATATGTATTCCCGGATACGTATACTTTTTTTTGGAACACGACGCCATCAAAAATTTTTTCCAAACTTAGAAATGGATACGAAGCATTCTGGACTCCTGGTCGCATCAGCGAAGCAAAAGATCACGGACTAACACCGCAAACCGCGTACACACTGGCTTCTATCGTTGAAGAAGAAACGTTGAAAAAAGATGATAAAGGAAAAATAGCCAGTGTTTATCTTAACCGCATTGATAAAGGCATGCGGTTATCAGCAGACCCAACCGTAAAATTTGCGTTGCGCAATTTTGGATTGAAAAGAATTTACGACAAACACCTGGCAGTAGAATCACCTTACAATACATACAAAAATTTGGGCTTGCCGCCGGGCCCTATTTGCACACCCTCGCAGCAAACCATCGACGCTGTGCTCACATCGCCTAAAACCAATTACCTGTATTTTGTAGCCAAAGCCAGTCTTGATGGTTATTCAAATTTTGCGGATACCTACGAACAACATATGAAATACGCCAAAGAATACCAGCAGGCACTGGATAAATTAATGCAGCAAAAGCAAGCTGCAAACGATAAATTAGCTCATTAAGAATGACCAAACTGGAGCGCATTATATACCACAGCATTGTCTTTCGTTTCCTCGAAAACAAGAGCAAAAGAATTATTTTGCCGGGCTTCAATGGCGTATGCCTGTATGATGTAATTAATTTTTTTATCCGGCAGGTAAGGAAAACAAGTTTCACGGAAAGGGCGTCAGCAATATCGTATAATTTCATCATGGCAATTCCGCCTATTTGCCTTTTTCTTTTTACACTGATACCACATTTGCCCCTGATAAAGAAGAAGGTTTTGAAAGGCCAGCTGGACGATCTTATTACCACTATTATTCCCGCGAAGGAATATAATGCAAACCTGATAAACTTTATAAACGGTTTTCTGGATCATGCACGGGTTGGATTGCTTTCTTTCAGTTTTATTTTACTATTATTTTTTGGTTCTAATGGAATGATGGGTATTATGCGTTCTTTCAATAAAAATTATATTGGGGCACAAAAGAGAACGGGGCTCAAGAAAAGATGGATTGCGATCCGGCTTACCATGCTAATTATGTTATTATTGATGACGGCCCTTATTTTACTGGTTATGCAAGGCGCTGTCTTAAAATGGTTCGGGTTTACAAACATTAAAATGAGAAATTTGATCGATCCCCTGCGATGGATTTTTATCATTAGCCTTATTTTTTATTCAATTGCATTTATATACAAGTATGCGCCTGACATTGATAAAAAATGGAGACTTGCATCACCCGGTTCTATATTGGCTACGTTTCTAAGCATACTCGGCACATTTGGATTTTCAACATTTGTAAATAGTTTTGGAAAGTACAATGCATTTTATGGTTCTATCGGAACCATTATTGTTTTAATGAGTTTGATTTATATTAATTCGCTGATATTGCTGGTAGGATACGAGCTGAACGTAAGCATTCATTCATTACAGATTATAGCAGAGGAACGCAGACAGGGCACTGGAACTAAAAAGCCGGTAATAAGAAATCAGAAAAAGGATGTATGACACAAAACGTTAAAAACAGTCCTATCTTCAGGCTTCCGGCACTGGAAAAAGGGCCCCGAACATCTATTCCGGGGTTTTACTTGTCTTATTCAAAACAGGCCATATGAAAAAATTATTTTTCTTTTGTGTCTTACTCATAGCTATTACTGCTTTTGCCCCACCCGTACACCTGGTATGGCAGGGCCTTCCTATTGGTGCAGGCATACCGAAGGCTGATGTTAAAATGAAAGATGTAAGCGGTGTGCTGATTTCATTGCGTGAAGCCAGCACTGGCAATGGGTTGCTGGTAATGTTCAGTTGTAATACCTGCCCCTATGTGATAAAGAATCAAAGCCGCACAAAATCTGTTTGTGCATCCGCAAAAGATAAAGGCCTGGGTGTAATTATTTTAAATGCCAATGAAGGAGGGAGACGGAATGGTGAATCCCTGGCAGACATGCAGACCTATGCAAGACAGCAATCCTATAATTGGTATTATGCCCTTGACAGCGATAATGAACTGGCTGATGCGTTTGGCGCCACCCGCACACCGGAATGCTTTTTGTTCGATAAAAATAGTAAGCTGGTTTATCATGGTGCTATTGATGATAGTCCCGCAGATATCACAGAAGTAAAACGCAATCATTTAAAGCAGGCCATTGCTGAGATGCTGCAGGGAAATAGTATCACCGTTAACGAATCACGATCAATTGGGTGTTCAATAAGACGTAAAGGAACATAACAAACATGAAGCAGACAACTACCTTGATTGTTGGCGCAAGTGTTTCTGGTTTAGCATGTGCTGCGTCTTTACAAAAAAAACAAATAGAATACCTGATCATTGAAAAAGAAACCCGGGTTGCTACGCCCTGGCACAATCATTACGATCGGCTTCACCTGCATACCAATAAAACTTTATCAAATTTACCTTACAAGAAATTTGGAGATGCTGTTCCACGCTATCCTTCGCGCCGGCAGGTTGTAGATTATTTAGATGATTATCAAAAAGAATTCGATGTAAATCCTCTTTTTAATACGAATGCAGTATTGATAAAGAAAGTAGATGAGTGGTGGATTACTGAAACCAATAACGGCACATTCCGATCAAAATATCTGATAATAGCCACAGGTGCATACAATCAACCCGTAGCCATTGATTTACGGGGAATGGAAACATTTCCCGGACCGATTTTACATAGTTCTCAATATAAAAATGGTCAGCATTTTAAAGGACAAAAGGTTTTGGTAGTTGGCTTTGGCAATTCAGCTTGTGAAATAGCCATTGATTTATATGAGCAGGGCGCTATCCCCTGTATGTCGGTACGTTCGCCGGTGAACGTAATACCGCGGGATATTATGGGCATACCCATATTGCAGCTAAGCTTACTGATGCGTTTTTTGCCTGCAAAGTTTGCCGATAAATTGAATGCCCCGCTGATCCGTTTGCTGATGGGTGATATTACCAAACTTGGGTTAACAAAATTGCCTTATGGCCCGTTAGAACAAATTGAAAAAAATGGAACGGTGCCGGTATTGGACATTGGCACCATTAAACATATCCGGCAGGGCCATATAAAAATGTATGGTGGCATCGGCCACATAGAAAATAAAACGGTCCGTTTTTCAGGTGGCAAAAAAGAAGATTTTGATGCGATTGTTGCGTGCATTGGTTATTACCGCGACAATACCGATCTGTTAAAAATCAGCAAAGAACGTTTTGATGATTTAAAAGTGCGTGTTGGCAAACAAAAATATTTTGGTAAAGATGGCCTTTATTTTTGTGGATTCTGGATCGCGCCCAATGGCCAATTTCGTGAAATTGCCCTGGACGCTCAGAAGATTGCAAGGGATATTGCGAAAAAGAAAGTTGTTGACCATTAGCTTTTAGCTGTTAGATCTGTTATTAAATTGCCTGGATTGTCCTGCAATTTCTTTCAGCGGATTTATACTGTTCCTGACTGTTCCCTTCAAATGGGCGGAACGCCGGTAGCCGGTGCGCTGATTTTTATTTTTCTATAACCAGGCGCTCCGGAACAAATAGTTCTTAATTAGTCGACTCTCAAAAAGTAGGATTGGTGGAGTTGAAACCACAGTAGTAC
>JBDUAY010000386.1:0-5677 GCA_040004415.1 Bacteroidota bacterium
AAATCAAATTTCTGCAGTTGTGCATTCTTGGTAATATCAATCAATACAGGGCCGGGCCTTCCACTGCCGGCGATATAAAATGCTTTCGCCAGTACTTCCGGAATTTCTGTTGCATCTGTTACCTGATAGTTCCACTTTGTTACTGGTGTAGTAATATTTATTACATCTGTTTCCTGAAAAGCATCGGTTCCCAGCAAATGCGCAAATACCTGCCCTGTAATACAAACCACGGGCGTACTATCAATCATTGCATCAGCCAAACCTGTAACCAGGTTGGTTGCACCGGGGCCGCTGGTAGCAAACACCACACCTGTTTTGCCAGACACCCGCGCATAACCATGTGCGGCATGGATAGCACCTTGTTCATGACGAACAAGTATATGTTGTAGTTTTTCATTATAATCATACAACGCATCATAGATGGGCATGATGGCACCACCCGGATAACCAAAAATAGTTTCCACGCCTTCTGCAATAAAAGCTTCCAGTACAGCTACTGAACCGGTCACCTGTTCTCCATTTATTGGTGTTGGTTTGTCAATCCGGGGCGCCTGTGTTACGCCATTTTCAGCTTTTGCTTTTTTTGCTATTTCTGTAATCGTACTCATATAAAAAACTTTAAAATTCGAAAAAATTTAAGCGCCATAAATTCAATTATGCAGTCAGTAACCAGGCCTTCGCTTCAACGGGCCGGGCGGTGGTGGCTTGCGTATTATTGATCTGTTACACATCCCTCACTGGCATCCCTGACCGATTTTGCATATTTAAACAGAACACCTTTTGTTACTTTTAATGCCGGTTGTTTCCAGTCTTTTTTTCGCGCAGCAATAATATCATCGCTCACTTTTAAATTAATAGTGTTATTAACTGCATCCAGTTCAATGATATCATTGTCTTCCACGAATGCAATCAAACCGCCATCATAGGCTTCTGGTGTTATATGGCCTACAACAAATCCATGCGTACCACCACTAAACCGGCCATCTGTAATTAGTGCAATTGATTTACCCAGGCCCGCACCAATAATAGCTGAGGTAGGTTTTAACATTTCGGGCATGCCCGGTGCACCTTTTGGTCCTTCATTTTTTATTACGACAACATCTCCGGGTTGAACTTTACCAGAGGAAATCCCGGCAACTAAATTTTTTTCGCCATCAAATACTCTTGCAGGTCCTGTAAATTTCTCTCCTTCTTTACCGGAAATTTTTGCAACACTTCCCTTCTCTGCCAGGTTACCATATAAAATCTGCAGGTGACCGGTTGCTTTCAACGGCCGTTCCAGCGGGTATATAATATCCTGGGTTTCAAAATTGACCGGTGCGATATCTTTTAGATTTTCAGCCACCGTTTTACCGGTAACGGTTAAACAATCTCCATGCAGCAAACCTTTATCCAGCAAGTATTTCATTACTGCAGGTACACCTCCGTGAACATGTAATTCCTGCATTAAATATTTTCCACTCGGTTTAAAATCTGCCAGTACGGGCGTTTTGTCACTGATAGCCTGGAAATCATCCTGTGTTAACGCTATATCCACGCTTTTTGCCATCGCTATTAAATGCAGCACCGCATTGGTACTTCCGCCTAAAATCATAATTAACGTAATGGCATTTTCGAATGCCTTACGCGTCATGATATCAGCTGGCTTAATATCTTTTTCGAGTAATATTTTTATTGCTTTACCTGCATGCAAACATTCATTGTGCTTGTCATCACTGGTTGCAGGATTGCTGGAAGAATAGGGCAAACTCATTCCCAATGCCTCTATCGCACTGGCCATGGTATTCGCCGTGTACATACCTCCGCAGGCACCGGCACCCGGACAAGAATTCATTACAATTCCTTTAAAATCTTCATCGCTTAATTTGCCCGCAATTTTTTGACCGAGCGCTTCAAATGATGAGATAATATTTAACTCCTGTCCTTTGTAATGACCCGGTGCAATTGTACCGCCATACACCATGATTGACGGACGGTTTAAACGGCCCATTGCCATAATACAACCTGGCATATTCTTATCACAACCCGGCAATGCAATCAATCCATCATAATAAAAACCGCCACAAACAGATTCAATACTATCTGCAATCAAATCGCGGCTCACCAAAGAATACCGCATACCATCGGTGCCGTTGCTGATACCATCACTAATGCCAATGGTATTAAAAATTAACCCAACCAAATCATTATCCCACACACCCTGTTTTACAATTTTAGCCAGATCATTCAAATGCATATTACAAGTGTTGCCATCGTAACCCATGCTGGCAATACCCACCTGTGCTTTTTTAAGATCATCGTCTGTCAAACCTATGCCATACAACATAGCCTGTGCAGCCGGTTGTGTTTCATCCTGCGTTAAAACTTTCGAATATTTGTTCAGCTCTGTACTCATTTTTGTATTGATCTTTTGTTCTTAATCAGCATTGTTGCCCGCCCGGATGAACACCGTTCGGACGGGTGTCACTCACGTATACTATATATCTTTATTCGGCTCTCTTACCTGGCATTACACCAAAATTCCTTTCAGGTTTTTTATTGCTTCAGAGGGAACATACAATTTTTCAATTACCCTGGCAGCATATGCTTCCTGTATTTTCTTACTGATTGTTTTGCTCCATTCCTTTTTAAAGAGCACATCATCAAAACTTTCCCATCCAATCACTTCAGCAGCTGTGCCACAAAAAAATGCAGCATCTGCTTCCTTTAATTCATCGGGCGTAATTTGCTTTTCTTCTACGTCAATACCAAGCTCTTTGCATATTTCAAAAACAGTTGCCCGGGTGATGCCTGGTAAAATATTTCCTATTGAAGGTGTAAACAACTTACCGTCTTTTTCATAAAACATATTTGCACCGGGGCCTTCTGCTACAAAACCGTTCATATCGGTGAGTAAGGCTTCATCAAAACCATTTGCTTTCGCTTCCTGGCTGGCAAGAATAGAATTTACATAATGACCGGCTGCTTTCGCGGTAATTTTAAATCCTTTGGGGTTAGGTCGTTGAAAAGAAGATGTCATTACCCGCAATAATTTATCTCCCAGGAAAGGTGCCATTTCCCATGTTTGTATAGTTAAATGAGACAACGTGTTTTTCACAAAACTCATATTAGCCGGTGCATATACAAGCGGGCGGATATAAGCATCCTGCAGGTTATTCATCCGCAGTACTTCATACGTTGCCGCAATTAATTCGTCAGCATCATATTCGTACGGCAGGTTCAAAGAATCCGCCGAATGTTTTAGCCGCGCAAAATGGTCCTGCTCTTTAAATATTCTGGTTTCGCCGTTTACTGTTTTGTAGGAACGAATTCCTTCAAATACTGCATACCCATAATGCATGGATTGACCATACAAATCAGTCTTAGCCTCACTTGCTTTTACAAATGCACCGTCTAAATAAATTACTGTGTTTTCATTATAATAATTTGCCATATCCTAATCCCTCAAAGGGAAATTTTATTCAACCCGCCGTGAGTTGTATTATGATAAAAATAGTTTCTGTAAAGATAAATTCTATAAAATCAAACGCCCCTCCCATTCACTTTACAAACCACTTACATTTTCTTCCACCAACAATTTAAAAAGACAAACATTCTCCTCTCCCGGGCCGCCCGGATGAAGCCATTCGGACGGGGCAGGAGGTAAATAAAAACCCGCCTCGTTGGAGGCGGGTTGCTTTGTATTTTTACGAATTCGTTTATACGTTGGCTCCTCCTCCATGCAGTGCAGGAATAATAATGACTACTACAATAACCACCAGCGTGGCTATCCGTATAACATTATGTAAACTGCTTTTCAACATAAAGATTGAGTGTACTGTAAATGTACACCTCCATGTTGAAATAAACAAAGAACTTTTTTGCCCCCCAAACCCTTAAAGGCGAGATGTGAAACAATTCAATAAGATTTGTAATAAAACAATGACCACATCTCCTATGATGATATTCTAAAATCAAAAACAATTTCAACGTTCACTTCGTCAAATAACCCAATATCTCTTCACACAGATCATCTAAACACTGCAATCACCCTCCCCTTCTGGGGTTGGGAGTGTGGGTCTATATTATCGTCGACTTTCTCAACTCTATATTTCCCTTATTCACTTTATCCGGAATTCTATCCGCCACATAGTCACTAATCAGCTCACCAATGGTTGACGTAAAATAAAAATTAACCGGGTCAATATCTTTTGTTACAAAACCATGTAACAAGGTCCATTCAACGCCTTCACGTACCAGTGCCGCTTCTTTTGTTAACCCGAAATGATCAAGCAACATCGCAGCTGATAAAATAGACCCCAGCGGATTGGCGATGTCTTTCCCGGCAGCCTGCGGGTACGAACCATGAATCGGCTCAAACAAAGCAACCGAATTACCCACTGACGCGGAAGGCAACAAACCCAGGGAGCCAGTAATAACACTTGCTTCATCGCTGATGATATCCCCAAACATATTTTCTGTCAGTATAACATCAAACTGTTTAGGATTTAAAATAATCTGCATGGCGGCATTATCAACAAATAAAAAATCTACCGTTACATCGGTATATTCTTTTGCAATATCCTGCACCACCTTGCGCCACAAACGCGATGTCTCCAGCACGTTGGCCTTATCCACCAGCGTTAATTTTTTTCTTCGCTGCTGCGCATATTTAAACGCGAGATGGGATACCCGTTCAATTTCCACTTTGCTATAACTGCACTCATCACTGGCCCACGACTGATCCTCATTTACCTCTTTCTTGCCAAAATAAATACCGCCGGTCAGCTCACGAAAAATAACAAAATCAACTGCTTGCAGTTGTTTGCTTTTTAACGGAGAAAGATGATGCAAGGCTGGATAAGTATTGATAGGACGAATGTTTGCAAACAACTGTAATGATTTGCGCAGTTTCAGCAAACCCTGCTCCGGCCGAACCTTCGCAGTTGGATCATTATCGTATTTCGGATGGCCGATGGCGCCGAATAAAATAGCATCGCTTTCCAAACAAATTTCAATGGTTTCATCTGGCAATGGGTTGCCTGTAGCATCAATGGCTACGGCGCCCATCAGGCAATGCTTATACTCAAATTCATGATCAAATTTTTCTGCTACCGCATCCAATACTTTCATTGACTGGCGGGTGACTTCCGGTCCGATACCATCTCCGTTAATGACTGCAATTTTCTTTTTCATAATGATTCAGGAAGGGGGATTAAGCCATTTGCTGTTCGAACTGGGCAATTTCTGCCTTCATACTTAACAGGTAATCAATATCATCATATCCGTTCAGCAAACATGTTTTTTTATAGTTATTAATATCAAATTTTTCTTGTTTTCCAGTTGAAGGAATACGGATGGTTTGATCTTGCAGGTTCACTTCTAACTGTGCAGCAGGATCTTTTTCTATTGCATCAAAAATCTCTTGCAGAAATCCATCGCTTACTGTAACAGGCAATAAGAAATTGTTAAGCGAGTTATTCTTAAAAATATCCGCAAAAAAACTACTCACTACCACATCAAAGCCAGCATCTTTAATTGCCCAGGCAGCATGTTCGCGACTGGAACCGCAACCAAAATTTTTTGCTGCTACCAGTATCTGCCCCTTATATTTTGAATCATTTAAGGGAAAATCCTTTTTCGGTTTCGATTCGTCGTTATTTTCATAACGCCAGTCGCGAAACAAATTTTTTCCAAA
>JBDUAY010000387.1:0-5661 GCA_040004415.1 Bacteroidota bacterium
ATGGACGGGCACCCGTGTTGATCTTATCATCGGTTCAAATTCTGAGCTACGGGCAATTGCTGAAGTATATGCTTGTGAAGATGGAAAAGAAAAGTTTGTAAAAGACTTCGTGGCTGCATGGACCAGGGTAATGAACCTTGATCGTTTCGATCTTGCTTAATTAACGTTCTAATATTTAATTGAAGAGGTGGCCGAAAGGCCGCCTCTTTTGTTTTTTGAATAGAGAATATTTCAACTGCTCACAAAGATTTTCATTTCATTTAGTAGAAAAACTGCTCTGATACAATTTTTCCATTCTTCACTTTGTACAGGCCGATTTCCTGCATGTTGGTTCGTTCGCCACCCCTGGGCTTAAAATCCATTGTCATAAAGCAGGTAAAATAATCTCCTGCTACCACCGGGACCGCGGTAGTACCACCATACATTTCTTCTGCTACTTCTTGCCACTTCTTTCCCTTTTCATGAATTTCCTTCATGCCGTTTGCTTTGGTCCAGTCGGAACCCGGCGTTTCATCGCTGGTGGCATCTTCACTGAATAATTCTGTGTAGATTTTGTCAAATGCACCTTGCTGCATATACTCGTGAAATTTAGTTGCTACATCTTGTGTTGTCATAGTATGTCATTTTTAAGGAAATTAAATTTACGTCATCGCTATAAATTTACAAAGGGATATTATTTTAATGCGATGCAAACGCACTTCAACCCAATCAAGATTAAATCATGCAACAAGATTTCAGTGTTTGAACCGGAATTGAAATACAAGTACAAAACTGTTATCTTCATGCAAAGCGTCTAATCGAAAACCTGTCCGCAATCGTCTTACACTATTCTTGCCATCCTTAATCTAACGGCTATTTATTTTTATGCTATGATAAAAAATTTATTTAAACATTTCTGTGTAAACGGGTCTGTATTGTTTGCGCTGCTGTCAGCACAGCTTTGTTCCGCGCAAGCCAATCCATTGCTGGCGAAAGCAGACCAGCTGGCGCTTGAATTTGAACCCAAAGTAATTGCATGGAGAAGGGCTATCCACCAGCATCCTGAATTAAGCAACAGGGAATTTAAAACCGCTGCATTGGTAGCAGCCTACCTGCGTTCACTTGGAATGGAAGTAAAAACCGGCATTGCGCATACAGGTGTAACAGGCATACTCAAATGCGGTAAAACCGGCCCTGTCATTGCACTGCGCGCAGATATGGACGCACTGCCCATAACAGAGCGCAACGACTTGTCTTTTCGTTCAACCGACTCTACGATGTACAATGGGAAGATGACCGGTGTGATGCATGCCTGCGGGCATGATTCGCATGTTGCCATGCTCCTGGGCGCGGCAGGAATTCTAACTTCCATGAAGAAAGATCTCAGTGGGACTATTAAATTTATATTTCAGCCTTCGGAAGAAGGGCCGCCGGGTGGCGAAGAGGGCGGCGCAAAAATGATGGTCAAAGAAGGTGTGCTGAATGACCCGCCGGTAGATGTAATTTTTGGTCAGCATATTTCATCGGGGGATAAACTGGGAACATTTACTTACCGTCCGGGCAGTGTCAGTGCAGAAAATGATATTTTCCGCATTACGATACATGGTAAACAAACCCATGGCGCTGCACCCTGGGCCGGTGTTGATCCTATCGTAACTGCATCACAAATAGTAATGGCCCTGCAAACAATTATCAGCAGAAATTCAGCCTTGACAACCAATGCAGCCGTCATAACAGTTGGCTCTTTTCATGCGGGCAACCGGGAAAATATTATTCCGGAAGACGCGGTGCTTACCGGAACCATCCGCACGCTTGACACAGGTATGCGCGACGTGATACAAAAGCGTATGCACGAAGTCGTTAGTAATATAGCCGCCAGTGCTGGCGCCACGGCGGAGACGAATATCAGTATGGAAGACGCCATGCTGGTCAACGATCCTGCACTTACGCACGAAATGGCGCCCACGCTGAACCTGCTTGCTATTAACAATGGCGTTACCATTGTTCCAGCCGGCATGGGCGCAGAAGATTTTGCGTACTATGCCCAGCGCGTACCAGGCTTTTTCTTTTCTACCGGCGCTTTGCCGCCGGGTAAAAAACCGTCAGAAGTGATGCACCATACGCCGGATTTGCTACTGGATGAGTCCAGCTTTAAAACTGGCGTTCGTGCACTTTGCTACCTGACGATTAATTATATGGACAAACATGCTGTAAAAAAATAACGGCAATGAATACCCGCTTATTATTACGTTGCTGGCTCTACTTCCAGGTCAGTTAAAATTAAGGGTCCCAGATCCTGATTGTGATCCTAACCTGCTAGCCTTGTGCTGAAAACTGTACAATAATTGGGTACATTTAGATAAATAAAAAGGAACAATATGAGTTTACCGACTTACAAAAAAGGGACCGCAGCAGTTTGGGCCGGCGAAGGAGATTTGCAAACAAAAGGCGCTGCCACCAGCCCCATTGTAAACAGTGTGGCATTTTCTTATCATGACTTAGATGAATGGTATAAGGTTGCCACCGGCAAAGCAGACGGATTTATTTACAGCCGCAATACCAATCCAACCGTTGCGGTGCTGGAAGAAAAAATACGTGTACTGGAGGATGCAGAAGCGGCTACTTCGTTTTCAACCGGCATGGCCGCCATCAGCAATACCTTGTTTACTTTTCTTACCGCAGGAAAAAAAGTGGTATCACTAAAAGATACCTATGGCGGTACCAGTAAATTGTTTCTTGATTTTCTGCCGCTGTACGGAATAGAAGCGGTGCTCTGCGATACAACCGATCATGAACAACTGGAACTGGAGATTGCCAAAGGTTGCGACATGGTATATCTTGAAACGCCTACCAATCCTACACTCAAGGTAGTGGATATCCAACGGTTATCTATTGCTGCAAAAAAGGTTGGCGCCATCGTGGTAACAGACAATACGTTTGCAACGCCTATTAATCAGAACCCGCTGGAGCTGGGATCAGATCTCGTCATTCACAGTGCTACTAAATTTTTATGTGGTCATTCGGATGCTATGGGTGGTTTGCTGGTGGGAAAAAAAGAACTGGTACAAAAAGTATTTCATTTCCGTGAAATCAATGGCGCAAGCCTGCAGGCCGATCCTGCGTATATGATAGCCCGCGGTATGAAAACCCTGGAAATAAGAATAGAGCGTCAGAATGCATCAGCGCTTACCATTGCCCGTTATCTCAAGGCGCATCCAAAAGTAAAAGATGTTTATTATCCCGGTCTTGAAACGCATAGCGGACATACAATCGCCAAAAAACAAATGCGTGGTTTTGGTGGTATGATGAGCTTTGCGCTGGACGGTGGCTATGACAAAGTTGAAAAATTTTTACCTGCATTAAAACTGGTGCACCTGGCCGCCAGCCTTGGTTCAGTAAGTACCCTTGCAGGCCCACCCAGAACAACCAGTCATGTTGAACTTACAGAACAGCAACGCGCCATGCTGGGCATACCTGAAAGCCTGGTAAGGTATTCTGTTGGTATTGAAAACCCTGACGATTTGCTGGCTGATTTGGAACAGGCGCTGGCGAAATTATAGTTGGATTATACTGGACTTAATTTTCGGTTTTCTAATATTTAAAGAGGCGGTTCGGTGACGAGCTGCCTTTTTTTGTTTTGCTAAAGTTTAATGTGAACTGAATAACATTATTAGAAAATCCTATACTCCCGATGAAGGTTGGATTATTAATCGAATATATTCTACCGTTATAAGTTAATGAATAATGCCGGGAATTTTACGTAAAATATTATGCAGTTTTGATGATTTTGTAAAGGATTTTTAAAAGACTTTTTTTCAATCTACCTTTGCATCTATGTTCTACCGGCGAAAAGTAATATTAGCAGTTCTGCAATGCTTTGGTGGAAGCTTGGGCAAAACCCAGCTTCAAAAACTTCTATTGCTTTTCACAAAAAAACAGGAAAAACAGGATTATTACTTCGTCCCTTATAAGTATGGCTGCTATTCCTTTCAGGCTGCTATGGATATTTCCACTATGCAAAAGTATGGTCAGGTGGAAGTTACAAATAAGGGTATTGAAAAGAAAGACCCCGTTGATTATATAAGCCTATTAAAAGAAAAAGATAGAACAAGTCTGAAGAACCTTTTCATTGTTCATGGCAAAAAAAGCTACGCAGACCTTATAAAATATACCTATACTCACTACCCTTA
This sequence comes from Bacteroidota bacterium, assembly GCA_040004415.1. GTDB lineage: Bacteria > Bacteroidota > Bacteroidia > Chitinophagales > Chitinophagaceae > JACMLD01. The sequence goes on from JBDUAY010000387.1 coordinate 4,170, forward strand.
CTTCGCTATTCATAGCGAAATTGCTGAAAGATACTTAAGCCCTGAGGAACTGCAAGAGGTTGTTCGGTATAAGCCATCCGCTTCGAAAACCATCCTTTACACCATCGGCTATGAGGGCATTACTTTGGAGCAATATCTCAATAATCTGATTGGAAAAGACGTACAGGTATTGGTTGATGTTAGGAATAATCCTATGAGCATGAAATACGGTTTTACGAAGAGTCAACTTCTTAAAGCGTGTAACAGTGTCGGCATTCAATACATGCACTTCCCGGAAGTAGGCATCATTTCAGAACAGCGACAAGAGCTAAAATGTCAAACTGATTATGATAGTTTGTTTGCCAAATACCGCCAGGAGACTTTACAACATACGCTGTCCACTCAGGAGACAATTTTAAAACTTCTACAAGATAAAAAACGAATTGCTTTGACTTGCTTTGAGGCCAATATTTGCCAGTGCCATCGTAAACATCTTGCGGATGCTATTCAACGATTGCCAAACTGGAAATATGAACTAATCCATCTTTAATGGCCGTATACAAAGTATTAATTACAGTAACTACCTACCCCTTGCCGTCGAGAAGCTACGATGAGTTAGTGTGCACGGCTGGCCTTCTCGAAGACGGCACATGGATACGCATCTTCCCTATTCCATTGAGTTTTTTGTTTGACCTGAAAAACACAGGAAAGGTCAACAAGGTTAAGTATACATGGATTGAGCTTGAATTAAATAAACGTACGGATGACTTCAGGCCAGAAAGTCATTCTCCCAAGCACTATGATTTCCGTGATATGGTTATACACAAACCGAGGCTAGATACAGACAGCAATTGGCTTAAGCGTAAAGAGTATTGTTTGAAAAATGTTTACACCAGTCTCATTGAACTTATAGAAAAATCTAAGGCCCCTACTAACGTTTCTCTGGCAACCTTTAAACCTACAACAGTAACTGGCTTTGAGTGGGAAGAAGATGATCGTGAATGGAAAGACGAATGGGTTGAGATACGAAAGCAAACTGACTTATTTGCCGGAGGAGTAGACCCTCAAAAAATGATACCCAAAATTCCTTATAAATTCTTCTATAAATTTATTGATATTACCGGAAAGAAAAGTAGGTTGATGATTGAAGATTGGGAGATTGGTGAACTTTTTAGAAATTGTCTGAAAATAGCAAGAAGAAAAGGGGCTTCGAATGAAAAAGAAGCAGAATCTATTGCGCTGGGAAAAGTGAAAGAAAAATATTTTGATGATTTTGTTACGAATAAAGATTTGTACTTTTTCCTGGGAACCACCAAAAAATGGCATACAATGAGGTCTCCGAATCCCTTTGTAATTATCGGCGTTTTTTATCCAATGAAGGAAACTCAAGGACGTTTATTTTAAGATAAATTTTTGACACTAAAATTCTAGTTCCACGGAACTCTTTACTTTAAACGAGATCTTCCACCACACCCCCTATTTAGTCGACCCTCAAAAAGTCGATTTTTGGTAT
>JBDUAY010000052.1:0-19032 GCA_040004415.1 Bacteroidota bacterium
GAAACAATAAACAATGCAAGCAAAGGTTGCAGACTTTTTGAGGGACGACTATTTACAGGAAACCCTGCCACCGGAAAGTTGGCTGGATTTGGATTTTTTTGGATTATTGGGTTTACGCATCAATCGTTCCGTCTTTACTTTCTTTGCTGTCTTTGCGTGCGGATTGTCTGAATTTGGATTTGTTGGATGCAAGGATCGTGTTATTCTCCATCCGCAGCGAGCGATTTCGTAGCGCCCGAAAATTATACCACCTCCAACTTTTAAGGGGTTGTCGTAAAAAATTTCTTCACCACAAAAAAATCCCGGCTATTCAATTAGCCGGGACATTGAAAATTATTTAACAATCATCAATATACTTTTGATCGGGTAATATCTAAAACATCATCAGGCGTTGCAAAAGGAGCAGTGTTGTATTCTACCAATTTTATCAGCCCAACGCCTTTTGCGAACCATTGTTCAGCCTCATAAAAAGGAGTGCTTATGCTGCCTACCTTAAAACTATAAATTGTTTTTACTTTAATTATACTGGGATAAGAAATTGAATTAATTGTTGCAACAGCGCCTGTATCAACTATGGTACTGTTCAAATAAATATTACCTGGAATACTATTCACTTTACCAGGAATTGGCCCATCTGTAAAAGTAGTTCCCGCTGCCACATTGTCTTTAAGAAATGTATACACAAAACCAGGAATGTCTATTCCAAGACTGTCAATTTTTTGGGCAGGTGAATATGCATAGTAAACGTTGTTAGCCTTTTTATATAAAGAGGAATCTTTTCCGCTGGCATCCTGATCTGTAAACAAACTAAATGTTCCTGTTTGCCCGTTTATGGTTCCTGAAATGCCGGTACTCAGTGTGTATAATGTATCGCCCGGAGCACCGTTTTCATATTTATAGCTCCAGTTGGAATTGGCCGTAGTGGGAAAATAATCTGCTGCTGGGGCTGTTCCTAATCCGGACACATCAACAAAAACTTTGGTACAACCATTTTTTACTACGGTCACTGTGCCAGTAACATTGTTTGCACCACCACAACCTGCCGACAGTGCATAAGAACCAACAGGTAGTTTAAGACTGTAGCCACCATTGCTATCGCAAACAGAAGGTTCAGTTGCAAAAAACTTACTGATGGTCCCGCTTTTTGTACCAATAGTTACATTAATAGGATTTGTACCGCCACCGCAGCCAGCTTTGCTCCATACTACTACGGTACCGCTGTCTGTAGAAACTGGCGGAACTGGCGTAGTGGTTTTAAATACAGAAGAAAACTTACCGTCAACTATGGTCTTGTAAGTGTTTGATGAATCCCATGCTTTTCCACTAAACGTTCCCGTTATACCGGTGCTGTCAAGTTTTGATATTACAATGGTGAAAGAATCTACTGCCTGCTGGTTGGTTTGGTACAGGATCACACCATTCCTTGCATAGGCAAACAAACTGAAAGGTGTTTTATAGGTTCCGGCTTTTACACTGGTGCCAAACACCTGGAGGGTTATTAAATCTTTTTTATCAGCCGAGTGACCGCTGATAGTGAGAAATGTATACGCTCCAACCGTGTCAACAGTAACAGTATCAATCGGTCCTTTAAACTGGGCACTGCCTTCAGTGAACGACCATTGGGCAGAAGCGCTCAGGTTTCCGCCATTATTTTCGACGCTGTATTCTTTTTGACAGGAAAAAACAACTACGCTAATTGTTAGTAAGATGAATAAACGCTGTAAATACTTCATTTTGATGTGTTTATTTTTAATAGGTCAGCGCCTGCCAAAGCCAGTATAAGCAGGTAAAGAACAGATTTTGGGTTATTCCCTTTTATACGAAGCAATGCCTGGAACGGTTGGTTAAAAAGCAAAGCCATCATTTTAGTGCTCATGATACCTGCATATTATCATTTACAGGCGTATTGGTTTCTACTACGGTGTGCTGGTTGTCTTCTTCCTTTTTAAAAAAACGTTTTTGAAAAACCAATATCGCAATAACACCAGTTGAGATAGAAGCATCGGCAATATTAAATACCGGGCTAAAAAAAGTGAACCTTTCTCCACCCATAAACGGAATCCAATCGGGCAATAATTTATCCTTGATAACAGGAAAATATAGCATATCAACCACTTTGCCGTGTAAAAAGCCGGCATATCCTTTTGGTGGAAACAACTGTGCCACGTGAAAGCGGGTGCTTTCGTCGAAAATAAGGCCGTAAAACATGCTGTCTATCAGGTTACCCAGGGCCCCGGCAAAGATTAGCGCGGCACAAACAATAAAGCCACGGTGGTATTTTTTTTGAATAAAATTGCGGAGGATAAAAATACCGGTTACAACGGCGATCAACCTGAAAAGGGTAAGCGCCATTTTACCCCAGCTGCCACCCAGTTCCCAACCCCATGCCATGCCTGAATTCTCTACAAAATACACCTGGAACCAATTGCCACCCACTGGTCGCAGACCGCGATCGTACGGCGTTAGCATGGCATGATACTGATCCCAATCCTCGCTCAGGGGCATGTGCGTTTTAACCCAGAATTTAAGCGCCTGATCTACAAACAAAATGAGCAGGATTAACAATACAATATTTCTTCCCTTCACCGGTTAACTTTTGTTGATTGGCAAATATAATGGTTTCGCAGGCAGCGGGCGGAAGGGGTGGAAAAAGTGCGGGGTTAAAATGCCTCTGGAAGTTTTAATGCGAAATAAAGAAACATTTTATTAAAATCTCATTATCGCCTGAAAAAAATACCTCTTGAATAATTCATACAGTATCGTATTAAAGCCAATGTCATCAAATGTTTTTCCCAATAAGAAGTTTAGAACCACCTAAATGCAAATGCTGAATACTGCTTGTAAAATCCCCTACAAACGGCTATTCCAGGCTTTGACCAGCAAGCGCAAGCAGCAACTGAAGACTATTTATTTTCCCTGGTTCATATTTACTGTTCAGGTATCTAACTGATTGTATAAGATTGCTGGTAGAACCTGCCGCATCATTCTTCAAAGTAAACACGTTTCACCCTTTGCGAAATGCCGGCCATTATCTCATAGGGAATCGTTTGAGCCCAGGTGGCGATCTGTTGCACAGATAATTGATCTCCAAAAACAATTACATCATCGCCTTCCTTTATGCTGTCAATTCCGGTGATGTCCAGCATTGTCATATCCATGGAAATAATTCCAATCACCGGTGCCAGTTTTCCACTAACCAGCATCTTGCCTTTTCCATTGCTTAATCTTCTTGGATATCCATCAGCGTAACCAAGCCGTACCGTAGCAATTACCGTGTCATTTTCCGCAACCCCTCTTCTGCCGTAACCAATTGTATCGCCCTTTTTTAAATGTTTTATTTGTGCGATGGTGGTTTTAAGTGTTGATACTTCCCTGAGATCCAGTTTATGCGTAGCCGCGCTGTCTATGCCATAGAGGCCGATGCCCAGTCTCACCATATCTAATTGCAATTGCGGATAACGAATGATAGCAGCCGAATTGGCCATATGCCGTATAAAAGAATAAGCAATTTTCTTTTGAAGAACACCGACGGCAGCAAAATATTTTTCCGACTGCTGCATCGTAAAATCTTCCATTGCAGGATCTTCGCTGGCCGCCAAATGCGTAAAGACAGATTGTACCTTACAACCACCTGCTGCAAGCTTTTCTGAAAGCAGGTTCATATCGTGCACATCAAAGCCCAGCCTGTTCATACCGGTTTCCAGTTCTATATGTATTGGATACTGCTGAAGCCCTTCTTTTTTAAGATGCGCATCAAATAACCGGAGCAATTCAAAAGAATATATATCAGGCTCCAGGTTAAACTGGACCAATGCATCAAATGTGTTCGTTTCCGGGTTCATGACCATAATAGGCAGGCTAATGCCGCCTTTGCGCAGTTCAATGCCTTCATCAGCATACGCCACCGCCAGGTAATCTGCTTTGTGAAACTGCAGCAGGCTCGCAATTTCATACGTGCCGCTTCCGTAAGAAGAAGCTTTTACCATGGCCATTATTTTGGTGGATGGCTTTATCACCTGCTGATATTGTTGCAGGTTATGTAACACATCGCCTAAATTTATTTCCAGCACGGTTTGGTGTACCTTCTGCTCCAGCAGCGGAAGTATTTGTTCAAACTCAAACACACGTGCGCCTTTCAGTAAAATAGTTTCATTCTGAAATTTTAAATGATAGAAACCCTTTTTGAAGGCATCCATATTTTCATATATTCCGATCTCCATTCCTGTAAGTGAATCAAATATTTTCCTGTTTCGCAGCAGGCCAGGGCCAATACCAATGAAACGGGCTATCCTTTTTTCATGCAGCATGGCCGCTACAACCTGGTATAATTCCTTTTCACTTTTACCACTTTCAGGAATATCAGAAAGAATAACCGTTTTGCGCGAATGCTGCTGCTGCCGGGCAAGAAAATCAAGCGCAATTTTCAATGAGCTGAGATCTGCTGAATAACTATCATTTATAATAGAACAGTTGTTAATTCCTTTTTTTAACTCAAGCCGCATGGCTACATTTTGCAATTGTTGCACGCGCTGCTGTATGTATGAGTTGTCAATTCCAAAATGAAGCATGGTACAGTAGCAGGTAATCACATTTTCCAGCGAAGCATCATCCGTAAAAGGAACGATAAATAAAATATTATCTCCATTATACGTTGCCGTTATACTTGTGTTATTGTGGTTCTTTACCCGGGATATTATACGAAAAGTGGCATCCGACCTGCTTCCCCAGCTAAAAACATTTAATTTGTTACCCGTTTTATTGCGCAATTTTTGCACAAGATCCGCAACGCCTTCATTGATTTCAGGATAATCGCTGCAGTAAATAAGCGTCTCCACATGTATAAATAGCTGTAATTTTTCTTTTACTTTCTGCTGCAGATGTAAAAATCCTTCGTTGTGCGCTTCGCCAATATTTGTAAAAATGCCAATGTTGGGACGAATAATTTTTTCCAGCTTATCCATTTCACCGCTTTTCGAAATACCAGCCTCAAAAATACCAAGTGTATACTGGTTGCTCATTTGCCATACGCTCAATGGTACACCGGTTTGTGAGTTATAACTTTTTGGACTGCGTACGATAGTAAATTTTTCGTCCAGCAACTGGTTCAGCCATTCTTTCACAATAGTCTTACCATTACTGCCGGTAATGCCAATAACAGGAAAAGAAAATTGTTTACGATGGTATGCCGCCAGCTGCTGCAATGCCAGCAGCGTATCGTGCACAACAATTATGCTGGCATCTTCCGGTAATGCAGTGTTTTCTTCGTTTGAAATAATAAAGTTTCTTACCCCTTTTTCATACGCCTCCTGTAAAAAGGTATGTCCATCGCGCCGGGGGCCGTGTAATGCAAAAAAAAGCGATGTATCCGGGAATAATACTTTCCTGCTGTCTGGCAATAAATGCTCAATAACAGCGGGCACGCCCTGCTGAAACCACCTGCCTTTAATGATTGCTGATATTTGTTCAATTGTGTACACGATCCGGGATTATAGATTTTTCAATCTCCTGTGTCATTTTTATCTGCTACCTGCACAGAATATAAAATTGCGCCCACCAGGCAAACTACAATTACTATTAAAGAAATATAAACGGGTATGTGTATGTCAATATACTTTATTTCCGCCAGCATTTTCAGGCCTATAAAAACCAGCACAATAGCAATACCCTGCTGAAGGTGGCTGAATTTATCAACCGCTCCTTTCAACAGAAAAAATAAGGATCGCAAACCCAGCACCGCAAATATGTTAGACGTGTACACTACCAGCCTGTTTTGAGAAATAGCAAACACTGCGGGTATAGAATCCAGTGCAAACAAAACATCAATGGTCGCCAGCATAATAATGACCACAAATATTTTTGTATAAAAGCGCTTCCCGTTTTTAATAATTGTAAAGTGAATGCCATTTTCTTCCATGGTGATGGGAAGCACGCGCTTTAAAAATTTGTATACCTGGTTTTTTTCCAAATCAACTTCTTCTTCTTTTTTTGCTGAAAACATTTTAATGCCGGTGAAAACCAATATCACCCCAAAAACATATAAAATCCAGCGGAAGCGCTGAACGAGCTCTATGCCTACCGATATAAAAATAATGCGCAACAGAATTGCCATCAGTATACCAATCAGCAGCACGCGCGCATAATGCGTTTCTTTAACACCAAAAAATGTGAAGATGAGAATAAACACAAAAATATTATCGATGCTCAGGCTCCATTCCATCAGGTAAGCGCTTACATATTCAATGGCAAGCGTATGCCCGATTTCTGCCGCCACAAAAATGCCAAATCCCAATGCCAGGGCAACCCAGAATATAGTTTGAAGCAAGGCCTTTTTAGTTGTAACTACAGAAGCCTTCTTACTCAGCAAGCCCAAATCGAAAATTAGTGCCAATACCAAAGCAATTCCAAAAACCAAATACGTTATCTGCTCTCTTGTCATTAATTAATTTATGATTGTAAAGATAGTAAGGAAATGACCGTTTTTGTATAAACAGAATGACCGGAAAAACGTTCAAAACAAAATATTATGGAAGGTTTTTTACGACGAAAGGCAAAACGTTTTCAGCCTTAGCCATTACTGTATTTTCTTTTACGAATAAACTGGTAAAGCCCTCCAAAAAGTATTACCAGCAATAAGGGTGCAATAATATTAATTAATTGCCAGGCAGATTTGTCCGTTTCCAATTTTTTCTTATCGAGCAAGCGAAGTGTAAGATCTTTACCGCGTGTTTCCAATATGCCAGAATTATCAACCAAATATTCAACACAGTTCATAACAAATTCGCTGTTGGCATATTTATATTTGGTATATGGGTTTACGCCCATCTGCATCGGGCCATCATTTTTTGTTACTGCATTTAAGGCGATGTCTCCATCAGCAATAACAATCATTTTATTATCTGCATTACATTGTGGTATAAACTGGCTCCCGCCCGCGGCTAAAGAATCACGCATGGCAGTACTAAGCCGGTTGGCATATAGTGAATGGAATTTGCCTTCCAGCAGAACGGCCACCGGTACATTTTTTTGATTAAAGCTGGCAATATTAGCCTGCGTAGCCAATTCTGTAAAACTTACTTTGGCAGGTGTACTCAAAATTTTTGTTGCGTCAGAGGTTGCCAGCAAAATAGTTTTTTTAATGCCGTCTGCTTTTACCGTGTCGATAGAATTCGGAAATTGGGACACTACATAATCCAGGTTTTTTGCAATGGGATGATTGTTGTAATTGGCCAGTAGCGGGAAATAATTAAATGGCAATATCTTAATTTGTGGCTTGCCGCCCTGGGATCCAATTACGGAAGGATAACCGTCGCAATTAATGTCTTCCAGCAAATCGAGATTGATGCGTACACCATATTTAAACATCAGGTCTTCCAGGTTCAGTCCGCGGTCGAAAGCAATAAAATCATTTTGAGATCGCTCCAGGCTGTCCATTTCGGCATATAGATTATCAATCATCCAAAATAATTTTCCGCCTTTCATTACATATTGATCCAGTTTTAACTTTTGCCCGTCGGTAAATTTCTCTGTTGGCTTAGTAATAATCATCGCGTTAAAAACAGTGGGAATAATGGGAAAGCTGTCGATATTAAAAATCTTAAACGCATAATTCCTTTTTAGATCATTTCCAATTAGATCATACACATTATAAGAAAGGGGTTCTCCGTTGCCTGTAAGATAGCCCACCAGTGGTACGGTATCTTTTGTAATCTTATTAATGGCATTGGCAAATTTGTACTCCAGGGTTGCTTCTGCACGATTGATAGAACTTTCATCCAGGTCAGAACTCTGGCCAGCCAAAAGATCAACTGCCATTACCCGGCCTTTGTAAGTAACCAGGGCGCCGGGAACTACCTGTTTTTGCTCTTCTCCTTCTTTTACCTGTGCAGTAATCGTATAGGGGCTAATGCCCAGCCTTGCGATAGAATCCAGGAAATTTGTTTTGGCCGAATCACTCAATCCATCGCCAGCTTTTTTATATTCATATTTAATATTGCTTTTGGCAATTTCTTTGAACTCCTGCAGTAATTCCGTAGTACTATTTTTTAATTTTTTAAAATCTTTGGGCAGATCGCCTGTAAGAAAAACAGTAATATTTACCTGTCCGTCTATATTTTTCAGCATTCTTCTGGTAGACTGAGAAAGCGTAAATCTTTTTTCGGCGGTAAGATCGGCACGCACCGTAAAATAGGATGCAGCAAAATTGATGAGTACCAATGCAGCCATCAATATGATGAACCAGTATTTTGTAACCAGTAATTTCTTCATTTAAGGCTTTCTTTTAATGAGGTTGCGTTGGGTAAACAATAAAAAGAAGGCTATCACGCTGATAAAATAAATTATGTCGCGACTGTCAATAACACCCCGGCTAATGCTGCGGTAATGGAAATCTATGCCCAGCATTTCAATATAGTAACCGGCGCCAGATGCCAGCGATGCAATGCGGCTGACCCCGTTAAAACCAGTATATAAGATAAAGCATGCAAAAGCGCTTACTATAAAAGCTACCACCGCGTTACTGGTAAAACTGCTGCAACAAATACCGATGGAAGTAAATACGGCGGCTAAAAAAAACAGTCCGGTATAGGAACCAATTGTTCCACCTATATCAATTCCTGCAGCGCCGGCACTTAGCGATTGCATACTAAAAGCGTACAGTAAAGTAGGAAGCAAAGCCAGCGCAACAATCAGCAGGCTACCGAAATATTTACCAGTTACAACCTGGGCGTAACCAAGCGGTTTTGTTTGCAATATTTCATAGGTGCCGGTTTTAAATTCGTCGGCCAGGCTGCGCATGGTAATAGCCGGCACCAAAAAAGTGAGTATCCAGGGGGCCAGTTCAAAAAACTTATCCAGTGTGGCGTAGCCAAAATCTAAAATATTTGTATCGGGAAAAACAAAGAGGAACAACCCATTGAGCAGCAGAAATACCGCGATGGCTATTATGCCGGTCAGGCTGCTGAAAAATTGACGGAATTCTTTCTTACAAACAGGCCACATGCGTCAAAAATAATGTATTCAAAGCAAAAGAATGGCTGATTCGGCGTTTGGGGGATTTTGTGATTTCTTCCACGCACCGTGCAAAAGAAATCGCCAGATCTCAAAACAATAAAATCAGCAGTTGTATCACATAGGTATAAACCATTAAAGCGATTTTTTATTTCACAGGTGCCTGGATTTTATTATTCTGCAATATGATTTGCCGAAAAAAAATCTTGAAATCTCCAAATAACCAAATCAGCAATTCCGCCAATTGATTTTCTTGCAGCAAATACATCAAGTATCGAAGGTTCTTTGTAAATTCGGGAACAATCCAACATTAATAAGCTAACTGAATGGCACTAAAGATTATAGACCACGGCACCCGGGAATACCAGCAAATGGTTCAGATGCGTATGGACATACTGCGTAAACCGCTTGGCCTCAGTTTTGACCCTGAAGAACTGGAGAAAGAAAAAGATGAAGTGCTGATTGGAGCGTTTGAGGACGACCGTATGCTGGGTTGCTGCATGCTGATCAAGCAGGGCGATAACGCTGTTCGCCTGCGACAGATGGCCGTTATGAACAATGTACAAGGTAAGGGCATTGGCCGGGCGCTCATGAATTTTGCAGAAAACCTCGCCCGCGACATGGGCTATAAAAAACTATTGATGCATGCCCGTAAAACCGCTTCTGGTTTTTATGAAAAACAGGGTTATCAGATCACCGGTGAAGAATTTACCGAAGTAACTATTCCGCATTATGTAATGGAGAAGAGATTGTAATTACCTGAACCGGGATCTTTGAGATGGATGGGATTTCCAGGATGAGCCGTGCCGGGTTTTTCTTCGCCTCTTTGCTTCTTTGCGTGAAATTGCCTGAACCAAGATCTCTGGGATGGATGGGATTTTTAACATGAGTCGTCCCATCTTTTTTCTTTGCTTCTTCGCCTCTTTGCTTCTTTGCGTGAAAAAAATCGCCTGAACCAAGATCTCTGAGATGGATGGGATTTTTAACATGAGTCGTCCCATCTTTTTTCTTTGCTTCTTCGCCTCTTTGCTTCTTTGCGTGAAATTGTCTGAACCAAGATCTTTGAGAGGAGCCGTGCCGGGTTTTTCTTTGCTTCTTTGATTGAAATTGATAAAATTACTTTGTGGCAGGTTCTGGCTGTACAATAACGCCCTTGTGCATGCGCTGCAGGAAAGATAACATCGCTTCCATACTTTTTACATCGGTTACTACCAGTAAAAACAATTTTCCTACCTGTTTCAATTTTGCCTTATTGGTGTACTTCTGTAAAAAGTCGAGCGTGTTTTTAAATATACCTGATTCAAAATAGGGAGAATCGGGCCGGTTAATGAAGAAGCAGCGCAATGTATCGTCTTTCAGGCTCATTTTTTCAAACCCTAATTCAACCGCCAGCTTACGGCAACGCACGGTTGTAAATAAATCTTCCACCTGTGCCGGTATGGGTCCAAAGCGGTCTATCATTTCGGCATGAAATTCCTGCAAGTCTTCTTCCGTATCGCAATTGTCGAGGCGCGTATACAATGATAAACGCTCGGTTATACTTTCAACATAGCTATCTGGTATCAATATTTCCAAATCGGTATCGATCGTACAATCCTGTACAAAATCTTCCTGCTTCTGTATTTCTTCTTTAAACACTTCGCGGAACGACGTGCGTTTCAATTCACGGATGGCTTCATCCAGGATTTTCTGGTACATCTCGAAACCAATCTCGGCCATAAAACCACTTTGTTCCCCACCCAGCATGTTACCTGCACCGCGTATATCCAAATCGCGCATGGCTATCTGGAAACCACTGCCCAGCTCACTATGCTGCTCCAGTGTCTGCAATCTTTTTCTTGAATCTGCCGGGAGCGTACTAACCGGCGGCGCCAACAAATAACAAAATGCTTTTTTATTACTGCGCCCGACCCTGCCGCGCAACTGGTGCAAATCGCTCAGGCCAAACTGGTGGGCATTGTTTATAATGATGGTGTTTACATTGGGTATGTCTACACCGCTCTCCACAATATTGGTGCAGACCAGTACATCATATTTCTGTTCAATAAAATCGAGAATGCGCTCTTCCAGTTCATGGCCTTCCAGCTGGCCATGTGCAAAGCCAATGCTTAAATCCGGGCAAAGACCTTGTATCAACCCGGCCATTTCTGCCAGGCCATGTACGCGGTTATGAATAAAGAAAACCTGGCCACCCCTTTCTGTTTCGTAGTAAATAGCATCGCGAATAACGTCTTCATTGAATACGGCTATTTCAGTTTGTATCGGCTGACGGTTCGGCGGCGGCGTGTTTATAATACTAAGGTCACGCGCACCCATCAAACTAAACTGCAACGTTCTTGGTATAGGCGTTGCCGTTAGTGTAAGGCAATCAACATTGGTACGCAATGTTTTAATTTTCTCTTTTGCTGCCACACCAAACTTTTGTTCTTCATCTATTACCATCAACCCTAAATCTTTAAACTTAACTTCTTTACCCAGCAATGAATGTGTGCCGATGATGATGTCCACTTTTCCTTCTTCCAGCTTTTTGAGCGTCTCTTTTTTTTCTTTGGAAGATTTGAAGCGGTTGATGTAATCTACTGTTACCGGGAAATCTTTTAGCCGGTCGCTAAACGTTTTATAATGCTGAAACGCAAGAATAGTTGTAGGAACTAAAATAACAGCCTGCTTATTATCGCAACAGGTTTTAAATGCCGCGCGAATGGCTATTTCTGTTTTGCCAAAACCTACATCACCACATACCAGCCTGTCCATAGGCGATGCGGATTCCATATCTTTTTTTACGTCGATGGAAGCTTTGCTCTGGTCGGGCGTGTCTTCATAAATAAAAGAAGCTTCCAGTTCTGTTTGCATATAGTTATCCGCTGCGTGTGCAAAACCGTGCTGGGCCTTACGTTGCGCGTATAACTTAATAAGGTCAAAAGCAATTTCTTTTACTTTGGTCTTGGTTTTTTCTTTTAGCTTATTCCACACATCGCTGCCCAGTTTATTTACCCTCGGCACAGAACCTTCTTTACCTGTAAACTTGGCTATTTTATGGAGTGAGTTAATGTTGACGTATAAAATATCGCTGTCCTTATAAATAATTCTTACCGCTTCCTGTAGTTTTCCGTTGGCTTCAATTTTTTGTAACCCGCTATAAACGCCAACACCATGATCAATGTGTGTTACATAATCACCGGGCTGCAATTCGCGCAGCGTCCTTAATGTAAGCGCTTTATTTTTATTGTAGGCCTGCTTAACACGGTATTTATGATACCGTTGAAAAATCTGGTGATCGGTATAGCAAATTATTTTCAGGTCATCGTCAATAAATCCCTGGTGAATGGAAACCGGCACAGGCGTAAGCTGTATATCAGCTTTTAAATCTATAAAAATTGTATGCAGCCGTTCCAGCTGTTTGGGATTTTCTGCAAACAGGTAGATATCATATTTTTTTGCTTCCCGGCTTTTTAGATCTTTTATCAGCAAATCAAACTGCCGGTTAAATGAGGGCTGCTCTTTGGTGTGAAATTCAATTTCGTGCAGGGTAGTAGTTGAAGGCTGGTGACCAAATTCTATACGGTGCCGCAAATGAATCTGTTCTTCCAGTGCATCCACTTTTATAAAATCTTCTGCTATCGCGGTTCTTTTTTCTACAATGTCATCATCGTCGTCTTTTGCGGTTGATTTTTTATCGGGCAACAATTCTTTTTGCAGCGTTAAAAAGGAACGAAGGTCTTCTTCCTGCACCAATATTTTTTCTTTGATAACATCCCAATCCTGTAACCACACCGTGGTATTTTCTGGTAAGAATTCCAGTAAAGAAACTTTGTCACCATCATCAAATTGCGTTTCTACATTCGGTATAATACTAACCTGCAATAATTTTCGCTCGCTCAATTGTGTTTCCGGATCAAAAACGCGGATGGAATCTACTTCGTTGCCAAATAATTCTATGCGATATGGTTTTTCGTTGCCAAAGGAATAAATATCCAGTATACCGCCACGTACTGCAAACTGGCCAGGCTGGTAAACAAAATCAGTTCTTATAAAACCGTAATCGGCAAACTGTATCAGCAAGTTGCCGGTATCAAGGGTGTCTCCATTTTTTATCCGGATGATGTTAGCCGAAATAGTTTTTGGCAGCACCACTTTTTCAAACAGTGCTTCAGGGTACGTAACAATTATTTTCTTGTTGCCTCCACCGCTTAATTTAGTTAACGCTTCTGTGCGAAGCATTACATGTGATGAATTAAGTAACCGGAAGTTCTTTTTATTTTTAAACGAAGACGGGAAGTAAAACAGATCGAGTGCGTTGGTAAGATTCTCCAGGGTATTGTGAAAATAGGCAGCGTCTTCAGCATCATTCAAAACAATAAGGTGATTGATTTGGGCACAAGCCGGATGCTGAAAAATAGCTGATACTACAAACTGAGAAGCACTGCCATGAAGGTTTTTGAGAAATAACTGCTGCGGTTTAGACATGGTAATCCTGTCCGCAATCGAAAAAATGCGGGGGTCTTTCGCAAACGATTCCTGCAACACATTCAAATTCATGAAGGCTGCAAATATACGAACGCAGGGGGATACAAATTGTAACGAATTAGGTTATATTTTCCGGGGCCGAACCCATCTTTTATCAGTGCTGTGGACAGCTTTTTCAAATATTAGCCGCGTCCAAAATTGAGCAGACCGAACAAACATGCTACTGGTAAAAAAATAACTATTATTTAAAAATAAAAAAACGCTTACTTTAGAGTTACGATTGCCTGCCTTTATTGACACAAACAAGCCCTGGATTTATATTCCGGGGCTTTTTTATACGCTAATGTGTACGAATCAGGATCAATCGATGCTAACTATACTTAAAAGAGCCGCAGGGCCACAGATTGCACCATGCACATTTCATTTATTGTTTGCAGAACCTATGCTACCGGTTGCTTATTGAATTATGGAAATTGTTATCGTTTAAATACATCGATGCAGATTCTATGGAAATCTGCGCGTCAGTAGCAAAAAAATTTTTTAATTGTTTTTAAATGGCACTACCATTTCAAAGGAGGGAATCGTTACTTCGAAAATCTTTTTAGTGATGAGATTTTCCATCTGGTAAGTACCAATCATGCGGCCCATTTCTGTACGCAGGTTGCAGCCGCTGACGTACTGATATTTCTCGCCGGGATTTAAGGTGGGTTGTACCCCTACAACACCTTCACCATCTACCTCACGGTTCTGGCCATTACTGTCAAAAATTTGCCAGTGGCGGCGATGCAGTTTTACAGGGAAATTATTTTTATTCTCGATTGAGATGCGATACGCAAACATAAACTCAGACTGCAACGGATTGGAGTAGTCTGGTTGGTAGAAAGTTTCTACACTTATTTCTATGCCTTCTGAAACTTTGGAGACCATAGCATTTATTTGCACCTGAAAGATACAAAAAAACCGCCTGCGCCTGGAACTTTTGTTTAATGGGTGATAAAAATGCCGCCGACTACGCTTATATTTGAAGCATTTTATTAATCATCAGTAAAGTCAAATTGCTGTGCGATTATTGTTTATTATCGTTTCGTTTCTTCGCAACAATGGCAAGAATAATGTGTACCTTATCTGAAACAGGTGCTAACAAACTCATCCACAAAAAAGTTAAGATATGAAAATTGCAGTTGCAAATGGTGATGGTATCGGCCCCGAAATTATGGCGGCTGTATTGAAAATTTTTACCGCTAATAACGTGCCGCTGGAGTACGAATTTGTAGACATGGGTAAGTGGGTTTTTGATAAAGGATTTTCAAATGGCATGACACCCGAAGCACAGCAGGCCATTGAATCGCTGGGCCTGCTTTTTAAAGGGCCAATGGAAACACCCAAGGGGAAGGGTGTTAAAAGCATAAATGTTACTGCAAGAAAAACATGGAACACATTTGCAAACAAACGCGTGTTCCAGACATTGCATGGCGTTGATACTGTTTTCAGCAAGGCCGGCATTCCCATTGATATAACCATCGTTCGTGAAAACATTGAAGATACCTACGGCGGTATTGAACACATGCTAACACACGACGTAGCATTGAGCCGCCGTTTTATTACCCGGCCGGGAAGCATGCAGGTAATACGATATGCTTTTGAAATGGCTAAAATAAAAAAAGCAATACGCATCAGTTGCGGTCATAAAGCCAATATCATGAAATTAACGGATGGCCTATTTTTAGAATGCTTCTATGAAGTAGCCAAAGAGTATCCGGAGCTGAAAGCTGATGATATTATTGTAGATGACCTTTGTATGAAATTAGTAACACGGCCCGATTTATTTGATGTAGTGGTGCTAACAAATTTACAGGGCGATATTGTTTCTGATTTATGCGCGGGGCTTGTAGGCGGACTGGGCTTTGCGCCTTCTGCCAATATTGGTGATCACATTTCTATTTTTGAAGCCGTGCATGGCACAGCACCAGATATTGCCGGAAAAAATATTGCCAATCCAACGGCATTATTATTAAGTGGTATTGCGATGTTACTGCACGTTGGATTAACAGAAAATTCAGCCATTATAGAAAACGCATTACTATATACGCTGGAGAGCGGGATACACACAGGTGATTTTGGCGATAAATCGATTAAACCGGTCAATACCACAGAATTTGCAGATGCGGTCATTGCTAATTTTGGTAAAACGCCAGCATTAAATGCAAAACCTGTTCTGCCCAATATACCTGGCACACCCACTCCATTTAAATTGGCAGAAAATGCTATGATGTATTCGAAAGATAATGGCGATGAAAGTATTGTTGGCGTAGACATGTTTATTGAAAGTCATGAACAGCCGCAAGCCATTGCCATCAAATGCCAGCGTCATGCCGGCGTTAAATTTAAACTCATCAATATCAGTAACCGGGGAACACAGGTATGGCCTACCGGCTCCGTATATACGAACCTGGTGAATGTGTACAATGTTCGTTTTGAATCGTTGGATGGAGAAGCGCTTTGCCAGCAGGATATTTTGGGCTTATATGTTAGCCTGAGTGGCAATTTTAAAATTTGCTCTTCAGAATTATTAAATATGTGGGGCAATAAAAGATCCTATAGCGTAGCGGCAGGGCAGTAATGCAAGTACTGATTTTGGCATCGGGGATTTGAAGATTTCTTTTGTAAGAAATCTCTTTAAAATCTCAACAATAAAAAAATTAAGTAACCGGCAATTATTCGTGATTATTATTAATCAGGATTAAAGGCAAATCAAAAAATTCCGCCATCAGCAATAAATGTATGCCCATTAAAACACATAAATACAGCAATAAGGATATTACCATTATCTGGAAACCGGAAGTGTGTATTCATTCTAAATTATGCTGGCATAATTTGCGCGAAGTATTTGATCCGGCAAGAAAACCCTGGATATTGCCAGAAGCCGCGGAGACAGAAAAAATAATCGCGCAGATTAACAAATGCCCAAGTGGCGCCTTGAGTTATATTCGTAATGAAGCGATAGCAGAGAATCTTCCGCCAGCGAATGAGCCCGCGGCTATTACGGCTGCTGTCAATATAGAATGCTTACTGAACGGACCTTTGGTGGTGACAGGAGAGATTGTTGTAAAAAAATCAGATGGTACTGAAGAAATTAAAACGGGCCCAATAGCACTATGCCGTTGCGGTGCATCTAAGAACAAACCTTATTGCGATGGCGGACATAAAACAGTTGGGTTTATTGAATAAGCCTTTATTTCTGCTTTTGAGAGTAAGCAATTTTGAGATGTGGCCTGCGGCTACAAAGAGATCAGGCAACCGCAGCTAAAGGAACAAATAAAACATTTTTTTCCATGGAGGAAGGGCATCAGGCATACAAGAATCAGGCATTATCAGGTCTCCGTTTTAACCATAAAAAACATATAAACAATACCCACCAAAAAAAGTATAAATAAGCAGGCGTAATGAATGTTTAGAAAAAACTTTTCGCTTTGTTCCTGTTCTTTCATCCTTGCCCTGCCATACAGCACAAAAGTAACCGCAGCAATAATTAAGCTGGTGATCGCAAGCACAACAAGAACATGTACAAACAAGATTATATTTTTTTGGACAAAGTATAGTCGTTTTTCAGGAGCCACTGCAAAACCTTATCGCGGTGATCTCCCTGCACAATGATTTCACCGTCTTTTACCGCGCCGCCACTTCCACAATAATTCTTCAACTGCTTTCCGAGGTTTTCCAGGTCTGCATCAACACCAATAAATCCTATAATTAAGGTAACAGCTTTACCAGCGCGGTGTTTAGTATCTAACCGTATGCGCAACTTTTGTTGTTTAGGCAGCAACGTTCCCGCAGGTTCAATTTTATCCTCTTTAAAAGAAAAGTTGGGATCTGTACTGAATACGAAACCTCGTGCATCCGGTTTATTTTTCTTCGGCATAATGTGACAAATTACTGATTTAGCGACTGTGTGATGCAGTGATTTCTTTCATCGCGGAATGTTGAATTCCTTTTTAAATAACGACCTGCAATAAAATTAAAAATGGAGGAATTATTGCCAATGATAACTGACGTATAAATTTCAATCCCGAATCATCGGGACTGAAATACTCAAAAATCAGCAATCAATCACTGCTTTTAAACTCAAATCTACGCTCTTTGCCTGGTGTATTAAAGCACCTGCGCTTATATAATCGACGCCCGTTTTAGCATACGCTTCTATGTTATCAAGATTGATACCGCCGCTGGCTTCTGTTTCAAACCGGCCATTGATTAATGCCAGCGCTTCTGAAACCTCTTCCGGCGTATAGTTATCAAGCATCACCCTGTCAACCTTACCGATGATCAGTACTTTTTTTACATCGTCAATACCTCTTGTTTCCACTTCAATTTTTAAACCCGGTTTTACTGTCTGCACATACTGGTAAGCACGTTCAATGGCTTGCGTCAGTCCGCCGCAATAATCAATATGATTATCCTTTAGCATAATCATATCGTATAAACCCATGCGGTGGTTTATACCTCCGCCAATGCGCACCGCTTCTTTTTCCAGCAAGCGAAAATTAGGCGTTGTTTTGCGTGTGTCCAGTATTTTCGTTCTATATCCCTGTAACTTATCTGTGTATTGATGGGTAAGTGTAGCAATACCGCTCATCCGCTGCATACAATTCAGCACAAGTCTTTCGCACTGCAAAATTGTATGTACCGATGCTGTTGCTTCAAAAGCAATTTCGCCTGGCTGTACGGCGTCACCATCTTTTTTATACGCAATAAATTTTGCCGAAGGCTCTTTGTACTGCAATATTTTTTCGGCTATTGCTATGCCCGCAATGATGCAATGTTGTTTAATTCTTAAGACGGCTTTCCCTTTTGCATCTGCCGGTATGCAGGAAAGGGTAGAATGGTCGCCGTCTCCAATATCTTCTGCAAATGCAGCTTTAATTAACAGCAACAATTGTTCATCGAAAGTGGTCATAGAACAAAGATAACTGCAAAGCGTTAAAAGCAGGCGCAGCCTGGCAAACTACAGCAAATCTAATAGTAAGACGATTGCATAACGGGCACAAAAAAAGGCCTGCAATCTATATCGCAAGCCCCAGGTCTTTCAGGGGTAATTATTTTACTCTGCGTTTTGAAAGGCAATTTCCTGCAAAACTTGTTTGCTGTCTTTTTGCTTCATAAACAATTTGGTGCGGTAATCACCATTTCGTGTTTTTAAAGTGCCTATACAATACTTAGATCCATTGTTTTCTCCTTTATATTTTATCTCAAAACTGCGAACGTTGTTATAACTGAAAAAATCACGTATTATCATTTCTGCCTGGGTACGACTGTAATTATCGCTTTTCTCCGGAAGTGTAATATCTACACGTATATCAAAATACCGCGACAACTGAGAGGCATTTCCAGTCTTTAACGCACGCGCAATATCTTCTATTTCCATACCAGTTCCATAAGGAGGGGGAGGTGATTTGTACGAATTCAATAAAAATGAACATGATAATAATACAAGCCACAGGTAGTTTTTCATAAATCTTTTCCTTTAGTTTTTCACAGTGAGATAGTCTTCAGAAGGGCTTG
>JBDUAY010000388.1:0-5653 GCA_040004415.1 Bacteroidota bacterium
ACCAGTCACTTTTTTCCAATATCACCGGCATTCATAATACTGCCAGCGGATTAGCAGCACTTTATCTTAATACTACCGGAAGTGAAAATACTGCCAACGGAGTTAATTCACTTTTTTCAAATACTACCGGGGTTAATAATACAGCTATCGGAGATCTATCACTGCAAAGCAATACCACCGGGGATAATAATACAGCCACCGGATTCCGGGCGCTTTTTTACAACGATAACGGGCCTGATAATACTGCCAACGGTTCTCAGTCTCTTTATTCAAATACTACTGGCAGTGGTAATACGGCATCCGGAGTTTCAGCACTCTACAATAATACCAGTGCGGTTAATAATTCAGCAAACGGAGACGCTGCCCTTTATTCCAACACGCTGGGTAGCTATAATACCGCATCCGGAGCCGCTGCACTTTATTATCTCGTAGGTGGAAGTAAAAACATTGCCATAGGTTATTTTTCGGGCACAGCTCCCGGATCTCCCAATGTAAACAATACCATTAGTATTGGTAACGATGATATTTTAAATGGCGCCAGCAACCAGGTTATCATGGGCAACTTTAGTTCTACAGGTTATTATTCGCATAATTCCTGGAGTACCTTTTCCGATGCAAGAATAAAAACAAACATTAAACAAGAAGTAAAAGGCGTTGATTTTATTATGCGCCTGAAACCGGTTACCTATTACAAAAGCATAAAAGAAATGATAAGACTTACCGGAAATAAAGAAACAGCAGATTTTCCGGGAAAATACGATGTAGAAAAAATAAACTATTCGGGCTTTCTTGCACAGGAAGTAGAGCAGGCGGCTAAAGAAACAGGTTATGATTTTAGTGGCCTGCGCAAACCGAAAACCAGTAATGATCTCTACGCCCTAAGCTATGAAACTTTTGTAGTGCCGTTGGTAAAGGCCATGCAGGAGCAACAGGTAATGATTACTGATCAGCAACGGCAAATCAGTCTGCTGGAAAAAAGACTGGCACTACTGGAAACAAAAAAATAGAAACTTGTCAGCACGTTTTGCCTTCAGGCAAATCAACCGGAACTTTTAAAATATACAATATGAAACAATATTTATTATTGATGATTGTCACCCTTAGCTTGTTGAAGGGTTTTTCTCAAAACATTGGTATTAATGCAACCGGCGCCACACCGCATGCAAGTGCGTTGCTGGATGTAAGCTCAACCAACAAAGGATTTCTAATGCCCCGGATGAGCAGCGCACAGCGGACTGCGATTGCAACACCGGCGGAAGGTTTGAAAGTATATGACACTGATACAAAAAGTTTTTGGTTTTTTAATGGAACAGGCTGGATAGAAATAGCAGCAGGTTCTGCTACCAATTACTGGGCACTCAACGGTACGCATATTTTTAATAGTAACGGAGGCAATGTAGGTATTGGGGTAAATACACCTGCAGCTCCACTGCACATAAAAAACGATAACGAAGCGCTGCGCATTCAAGGCGCTACGCCTTATCTTTCATTTGCTAATAATGCCGGACAGGTAAAGGGATTTTTGCAGAGCTATAATAACGATTTGTACCTGGGCACGCCATCCACCAATACGACCGGTAACCTGCAGTTTTATGCGGCCAATATTCCGGCGATGACCATAAAACCAACAGCCGATGTTATAATAGGTAGTGATCCCTCAAACACTTTTGGAAAGTTTTCAGTGCAAACATTAAACAACAGTAACGGTATTTCACACTTAGGCGAAGGCGGAAATATCCTGGCAACAAGAATGGGTGGAACCTCTGCTGGCATTGGTACTTTTTCCAATACCAATATGCGGATTTTCAGTAACGGCAATTCTGCTGTGTTTATTAATGCAGGAAACAGTTATGTTGGTGTTGGGGTGGATTTTCCTACAAATAAATTACAGGTAGGATCCATTGGTAATACTGGTTATTCAGGAAATGATTTTGCATTTGGTGATGGAACCAATGCATTGAGGATGTACCAAACATCTACAGCTTCCTTGGTTGCTTCCAGCGCGGATATCCTTTTTTGGCCAAAAGAAAAAGCCGGCCATGTTGGTATTAATTGCGTGTTTCCACCTTCAAATAAATTGCAGGTAGGCGATATGGGACCAGCTGGTTACAATGGCAACGATATTGCATTTGGAAATGGTACACAGGGAACAGCTATTACCCAAACCAATACCTCTTCACAATTTGCAAGCACGACTGATTTTGCTTTTTTGCCAAAATATGGAACCGGCGGCAGGGTTGGGATTAATACCGGTACCCCCAGAGCACCATTGGATGTTAGTTATGCTCTTAATATTAATTCAGTCAATAGTAATTCTGGTTATGGCTATTTAAGCTTTAACAACGCCAATAATGTTACCGGTTTTTCCACAGATGATAACCCGGTTCAAAATGTTTCCATAATAGCTTCCGGCAGAATATATGCACGGGAATTTGATGCTTACTCAGATGCCAGGATAAAAAATATTACTGGCGTCAGCAATGCCGGCAAAGACCTTGAAACCCTTAATGAGCTGCATATTACTAATTACACCCTGAAAGATAACGTGATGTATGGCAACAGATCTTTCAAAAAAGTAATTGCCCAGCAGGTGGAAAAAGTATATCCGCAAGTTGTTTCCAAACACATTGATTTTATACCCAATGTGTACCAGCTTGCCAATACTGTTACTAAAACAAACGATGGCTTTTTGTTAACCTTTAAGCAGGATCATCATATTAACACCAACGCAAAACACCTGCAGGTAACGATTGAGGGCGATGGCGGCATGCAGCCATTTGATATTGTTTCTATACCATCTGCTACGGAAGTAATTATAAAAGCGGATGCCCTTAAAGGCAATAAAGTTTTTGTTTATGGTGAAGAAGTAGATGATTTCAGAACAGTAGACTATGAAGGCTTAACCACCTTAAATATTTCTGCTACGCAGGAATTGGCAAGGCTGGTAAAACTCCAGTCCGCTACTATTGAAGGGATGCAAAGACAAATCAGCCTGCTTCAAAAAAGAGTAGCAGTAAATGATTTAAAAAAATCTGGTAATAAATTGTATTTGAAGCAGGCAAGTGCACAGGTTGTTTTGGCCAGGTGAATCCCCGGCATTAATTATCCATTTAAAATTATGTCATGAAAAAAATAGTAACTATTGCAGTAATAATTTTTTTTGCAGGTTGTGACAAAAAAGGAACCTCCATGCCGCAGGGTGCGCAGTACGCCTTTCCCAAAAATACAGAATGGGTCGGTACGCTGGACGGAAACGGGTTCCAGTACCGCCCGCCTTGTTCTCTAAAGTTCAATACAGATAATACATTTACCATGTACGGCAATTTCTTGTTTTTTTCGAATAATGCAGAAACACGGAAAGACAGTATCAGTGGAACCATTCTCAGTACAGACAGCCTGCCAGACGGAAGAATTCGTATTACTACAAATATTATTACCACTTTCAATAACGTAGTTACAAAATACATTTACATCAGCAATAGAAATAAAATTATGGCTGTTTCAGCTGATGGCTCGGTTGCTACTTTTCAATTAGAACTATTTCCTGCTGCGGGTTTCCCGGTTATCGGCACTCAATGGAGGGGCGTCTCCTGGCCCAAATCTCAGGTTAGTTTTGTGCCCTATGCCTGTCCCGACCTGAGCACTATTGTTTTTCAAGACGCAATTAATACCGTTTATATAAGAAATGGCCTGCCGGTGATGCTGACCCAATTTACGCAGCTGCAGCATACGTACAAGCAAATAGGCGCAAGGGTTTATATGGCAGGATACAAATACCTGCCCGGCAGTCCGGAAGGTGCGGCGGTTATTATTAACGCCTACCTGGGAATATTAGCACCTGCTGGCGACAGGATGATGGTTGATTCCTATTCGCCTGACGCAAGATTGCCTAACTATATCAACACAAATGAACCCTATGGCCCCAACGGTCAAACCCCTGTAATTTATAAGTATTGATGTTATATAGAATGTCTTCAAAAAAGAATATGATCAGTTTTGAATTTAGTCAACTTCTTTTAATTACAAAGTACAATAATGAAAACAGGGTTCTATTTCAGGAAGTGTGAATGTTGCAGGTGTTGGTTAAAAGGAAGTGCTGCTATGTTCAGAACCACAATCAGAAACAGCTTAGCGTGTGTTTTAAAACCAGTGTCTGTCAAAATGATAGCTAAGCATTAAATATGTACTGCCCGGCCAGGCCATTGGGCATGTGGGTTAGGGTATCCCGGGCGATTTTGAAAAGTAGGCCGGGCACGGGCCCGCAGGCATGGTATATTTTCGTGGCTGGTAATAAAGCACAGCTGTACGGTCAGCGCAGTGCGTTAACCCGATAATAAAAAACTACATAATATGAAACGGAACAACTTTTTCTTGTCTTTAATGGCTTTTCTCCTTGCACCATTTGCAGGCATCAGCAGAACTAAGCCACTTGCAAATGAACCGGGCAGCGGCTTTAAAGCAAATGCTGGCGAGGGGCGCCTGCACGGCCATATAAAACTGAAAGGCATAAACGCCAATGTACTTGATGTAAAGGTATCTGGCACAGATAATGAAGGTGGCTTTGCCCTGTTTGAACAAACTTCGCTTTCTCAGGGTAAGGGTACGCCATTGCATATACACCATTTTCAAAACGAAGTTTTTTATGTTATTGAAGGCGCGTATTTTTTCCAGGTGGGAGAAGCTAAGTATCATCTTGAGGAAGGCGATAGTATTTTTTTGCCAATGAAAGTACCACATGCATGGACGCAGGTAAGCGAAAAAGGAAAGATGACGGTTTTTTTTCAGCCAGCCGGCAAAATGGAATCGTTTTTTCTTACCGTAGCTGGCCTGGAGAAAGAGCCCACCAAAGAAGAAATGACTAAAATCTTTGCCGATAATGATATGCAGATGGTTGGCCCCCCATTAAAGATTGAATAAAGCCTTATTTTCTGTCATTACAGCCGTTTACCAGCTATAGACACCTTAAAGTATGTCTTATTGCCGTCTCGTCAGTATGCAGTGCCAAATCAAAAGACGTATTTTTATATATCTGCAAAATTTCATTGTTACACAGGCATCCAACCTTTTTCATGCGGTATAAAAATAAAATTCTTCCCGGTATATCGTCTTGCAAAATCATCCTTTGCATCGCTATTTTTTTCTTTTACTTATGCGGGAGATCTTCTGCACAGCAACAGGCTTATTTTAACAATCTCACTGAAAAAGACGGGTTAAGTAACAACAGGGTTACCTGTTTTTATAAAGACAGAGCCGGATATATGTGGATTGGTACCGAAAGCGGGCTGAACCTTTACAATGGCAATAGCTGGAAAATTTATAAAGCATCGCCGCGCAAAAAAAATTATTTATCCAACAGTTTTATTACAGATATAGAGGAAGATGCAAAGGGCAGTATATGGGTATGCACCCGAAAGGGGTTAAACCGGATTGATGTGGCTGCCGGTACAACGGAAGTCTTTTTGCCAGGCGATAGCGCAAACGCGAATGATATTCCCAGCGATTTGGTGTGGGATACTTATCCTGATAGTGATACCAGTATCTGGATAGCAGCAGACGCAAAAGATTTTTGTCGTTACAAACCGCAGGAAAAAAAATTTTATTATTACAATTTCAGGGAGTACCTGCGCAAAAATAATATTGAAATTCAATCCAG
>JBDUAY010000389.1:0-5643 GCA_040004415.1 Bacteroidota bacterium
GCATTTCAACCAGGTTATCCAAAACCTGCATTCAGAATGTAATTAAGAAATGATGAAACTATTTAATGAAAAAATAGTCAACCGCATAAGAGAAGCACTTGCAGATAGCAGGCAAGTGAAAGAAGTGAAAATGTTTGGGGGAATTTGTTTTATGGTAAACAATAAAATGTGCGTTTGCGCCAGCGGTAATGAAATGATGTGTCGTATTAGTCCTGGTGTGTATGAAGAAGCGTTGGAACGAAATGGTTGCAGGCCGATGATTCATGGTGGACGGCTGATGAAAGGATTTGTGTATGTGGACGAAGAGTCGATGAAATCAAAAAAGGATTTTCAGTATTGGATAAAGCTGGCACTGGACTTCAATAAAGTTGCAAAACCTTCTGCAAAAAAACGTTCGTGAAAGATTGTTGGGCTCAATGAGGTACTTACTTCTTACTTGCTTCATCAACGCAAAATCCAGGTATATTAAATAATGCACCTGCTTCGAACGCCATTATATGCAAATCTGCGTTCTCATGTATAAAGTAGAATTTTTTTCCAGGCTTCTTCTGTTGCACGTTGCAGCAAGCAAATAGTTTTTGTACAAGGACTTAGGTAAATATTTATAATCTATAAAAATGAGTAAACTATAAAAAATATTATTTTAATTTGCTTGAGTAATCAAAAATTCCACTTTAGTTTTATTGTAGTTCTTTTAATGCTAATCAAGAAAGGCTGATCAAAATGGCCAAATGAAGCCTTGACAACTTTTTCGGTTTACATTTCGATACAGCAACTCAATTATATCACTAAGTATTTACAGTTCTCCTTTCGATGCAGCATATAGTTCATACCAATCCTGCCGGTCGAGGTCTATCGTAAAAGCGTTTACAATATTCCTGATGCGTTGTTCATTGGTAGTACCAATCAGTGGTAATGCGCCAAACTTAACCAGCCAGGCAACAGCAATAGATTCAATATCTGCATCATATTTTTTTGCGATTTCAATTAATTTTCTGCGTACCCTGATGGCGTCTTCATCTGTACCGGTAGCAATTCTGCCGCCCGCGAGCGGAGCAGAGGCCAGCGGGCGCATGTAGCGTTGTTTAATATAATCGACCTGGCCGTTGTCTAAAGCAGATGTATTGAGCAGGTTAAGTTCGATATGATTGGTTACAATGGGTACCCGTAAATAAGAAGCCAGCAACTGGTGCTGAAAAACCGAAAAATTAGTAACGCCAATATTTTTTACTTTACCAGAATCTTTTAGCTGCGATAATGTTAAGGCTGTTTCTTCGAGGCTGGAAAGCGGATCAAGATGGTCCAGCAGGAAAATATCAATATAGTCTGTCTTCAATTTCCGCAAAGAATTATCAACGCTGGCCAGGATGTGCTCCCTCGAAGTATCATAGTGTTTTACGCGAATGCCCGGCTGCCCTGCGTTTGGCAACCGTAAACCACATTTCGTAAACAAAACAATGTCTTCCCGTTTAAAAGATTTGGCACTTATAAGATTGCCAAATATTTCTTCACATTGGTAAGAGCCATAAATATCTGCATGATCAAATGTGTTGATGCCCAGCTCCAGGCAGAGGTTGACAATCTTTTCCATCGAAGCCTGTGTGTTGGGTGCTTCCGTCGTCCACCTGTAAAAGCCATAAATAGCCGGCGAAACTTTTGGTCCGGAATCGCTCAAATAGATCTTTTGCATCTGCTGTGTTTTGTTTAACCAGGTAAAATTAAACAGGTTAATCCTGATAAACAGAAATATTTTGCTTCTTTTTTAGGATACCGGTATTTTATGTTTATATTTGTCTACTAATTTAGTAGACTATAAAAAGACATACTTCATGGCACTTCCAATAATTCGAAAATCACAGTTTGCGGCAAAGAATAGCAGGCCCATCCTGTCCGGTGGCTGCAGTGCTCCTGCGTGTTGTTGTATCTCCTTTTAATAACCAATCTATATAGTCTTTCCTGGTTTGTACTGTTCATAATAATGGTCATTTATTTACCTCCATCTAAATAATTAAACATGAAAAAAATATTTCTAAGCGTGATATTGGTAACACTGCTATCTTTTATTGCCTCAGCACAGGTGAAAACAAGTACCATCAGCGGAAAGATTACCTCTTTTGAAGAATCGTTGCCGCTGTAAGGTGTCAGCATCCAGGTTAAAGGCAGTGAAAACAATACCGGAACGCATGCAGACGGAACTTTTAGCCTGCAGGTTTCGCCCGGAAATAAAATATTGTTGGTGAGTTTAGCCGGCTATGAAAAAACAGAAGTTCCTGTTACAAAAAATAAAGAATACGATATTGTGTTAAAACGCCCCAGCAGCATATTTGATGTGCGGAAAGTTGAAAACAGGAGCAGCTTCAACAATCGTTAATAGTCCGTTATTCAACATTAAACAACTCCTAAATCAGGCAATGGGTAGAACATTTCACAATGTTATATTGTAAAGTCTGCATTGCATACACAAACAATCAATACTATGTCAAAGTTTATAGCTAGAATACAGTTACATAAAGCAGGGGAAACAGATTATGAAACCTTAAACAGGGAAATAGAAAAAGAACCGTCTGTTCAAAAAAGAAGAAATTTATTTGTTACAGCAGATAAGTTTAAAAAAGGCGAGTATAATTATCGTGGTGATATCAGCTTTAGTGATGTGGCAAACGCGGTGTACAAGGCCGTTAAAAAGACTGGTCGCGATTACTCGTTTACTATCATGAAAAACAAAGCCAGTATATAACAGGCAGGCACCTCATCAATCCATAATATTTTCACCGCTGAAATGATCATGTTCTTGCAGTAATGCAGTAGCTTTACAATCTCATTGATAATTGTAAAAAAAAGGTATGAAAATATTTATTGGTATAGTATTGATGATGCTTTTTACGAAAGGCATGATTGCGCAGCATAAAGTGGTATTGCCGGTAAATGAGTTTGAAACAGCCATACAAGCTAAAAATGTTCAGGTATTAGATGTGCGCACTGCGCAAGAGTATAAAACAGGGTTTATTAAAGGCGCTGTTAATGCGGATTGGCAAAATGAAATGCAGTTTGCAGAAAAAGTAAAGAATCTTGATAAAAAGGCGCCGGTATATGTTTATTGTTTAAGCGGTGTGCGCAGTGGAAAAGCGGCAGATTGGCTGGCTGCAAATGGGTTTACAGAAATTATTAACCTGGATGGCGGCATAAAAGCATGGAAAGCGGCCGATAAGAAATTGGAGACCAATTAATTTAATGTACGATTGCAATTCTCTCAATAAGCCAGGTAAAACAGACAAGTGAATTTCTTCTTCTCCTTCTTTTTTAGTTTCACCGGTTCACTTACACCCGGTACAATAAATTTAAGTGCTGTTCAACTGGGGCTTGATAAAAAACCACAAATAGCGTGGCGGCTTGCACTGGCAGCAGCTATAGTGGAATATATGTATGCGTGGATGGCTGTGAAATTTGAAGCGTACATTACGTCTGCACCACTTGTAATAAAAAATTTTCAACTGATAGCTGCTGCTGTTATGTTCACGCTTGGTGTGCTTACTTTGATAGCTGCTAACAAGCCTTCTTCATTCACAGAACGATTTCATAACAGCGGATTCCGCCGGGGACTGGCACTTGGTATTCTCAATCCCCTGGCGATGCCATTCTGGATTGGTGTAACCGCGTATCTCAAAAGCCAGCACTGGATTGATTTATCGACCAATTTTAAACTGCTAAGTTATCTCCTGGGTGTTTCGTCAGGTGTCTTTACATTGCTTGTGCTGGCAGCATATCTTGCCAGTAAACTCATTTCGGTTATACAACATAAGACCG
This sequence comes from Bacteroidota bacterium, assembly GCA_040004415.1. GTDB lineage: Bacteria > Bacteroidota > Bacteroidia > Chitinophagales > Chitinophagaceae > JACMLD01. The sequence goes on from JBDUAY010000389.1 coordinate 3,805, forward strand.
GGCTGCTAAAAAAGATTCCTGCGTATATTATGTTAACCCTTGCTGCATTTGCGCTGGCAAAATATTTTCTTTATAAAAATTGAAAGAGGAGCAACGATAAGCATGAATGGTAACTGTAAAGAAATTAACTGATTATTTGGTGTTGTAGTATTTGCCCATGCCTTTTCCTGATTTGTTCATAACATCATCCATTTCATTTAAAGGCATATCAAGCACCGTAATTAATTTTTTTGCAACAATTTGTACGGTACCGCCGCCAGTAAGCGATGCATGCGGAAAATACACCGTACAGGTATCATTGCTGTGTTCTTCAATCTGTACGCCGAGTTGTTGCGATTCCGCCCACTGCACCAATACGGGCTTGCCTTCGCCATGTTTAATGTGCAGCTTTTCTTCCATCATTGTTTTGTACAATTCATAGCCAGGCACCATGCCCAGCACGCGATTTTCAAGCCAATCATTAAATTTTCTGAGGAAGGTAAAATGGATAAGAATACCAGTTATAAAAATAATTGCAACGATGCCAATGATGACCAGCAGCAATAAAAAAAGAGGTCCACCCATTTTTTTAACTGTCTCATTTTTCTGCATGCCGCCAAATAGTGAGACCATCCCGCTGATGGCACCTGAGAATATCCATGCAAGTGCCACTACTGGTACCAGGAAAATAATCCCGTTGATAAAGGTTTGCCGGATAAAATTTGTTGTTTTATTTACTGTGTTCATGACCGGCTTTTTATAATCTGCAATTATAAGCGAAAGGTATGACAAGATCGGGTTCATACAAATTTGCATGTTTGGCAGTGTATGCTGCCAATACATATTGCAAATCTTTATCCCACGGGTGCAACAAAATAATAAATATTTTACGCAATAGCCATATGATCTCCAACAGCTATCATTTTTTTTCCAATACGCTCAAAGCCGCAAGCGTAACAGGCTTCAGTTACCGGGATAGCTGATTGCAGTAATATTTCAGCTTTTTCAAGACAAACCCGCGTTAAATATTGATGTGGCGTTAGCTGGTATATTTTTTGAAACCTCTTATAAAATGAAACCGGGAAAAATATGCTTCACCTGCAATGGAGTGGAGGTGGATGGGTTCGTTAAAATGGTCGTCAATAAAAATTTTTACTTGCACCAGGCGACGGTAAAAATATATTTCCGGATAAATAGATTCACTCATAACAATCTTGTATAAAAATCAAGCTGTTCTTAATCCACCATCTTGCTGATTAATTCTTTCATCAATTTATAAGCAAGCATCGCAGTCACGTTATTGATATCCCGTATAGGGTTGTATTCAACAAGGTCTGCACCAATAACCGCAACATTTATCTGCTGTATAATGTGTAATAGTTCCCGCGTAGTCAATCCACCGGGCTCATGATGTGAAACGCCTGGTGCAAATGCAGGATCCAGCACATCCATATCTAAAGAAATATATAAGGGTGATGAAAGCCTGCTGATAAAATCATAACTAAAATCTTTCATCTCAATAATTGTAACGCCGAATTTTTTAGCTTGCTCTTTTTGATGCGTGGTAAGTGTGCGCAGGCCCACCTGCGTCAACGATTGCACTTTACCCTGCTCCATTATTCGCGCAAACGGAGACGCATGTGAAAATGGATTGTTGTCGAAATTGTCATACAAATCCCCGTGCGCATCGAGGTGAAGAACATGAAGGTTTGTATACTTGTTTGTAAATGCATCTATTATTGGGTAGCTGACAGAATGGTCTCCGCCAAGCGAGATGGTTTTATGATCATTTATCAGTAACCCATTAATGGCTTTCTTAATCGTATCAAATGCTTTTTCAGATCTTATATCATCAAATAA
>JBDUAY010000390.1:0-5633 GCA_040004415.1 Bacteroidota bacterium
ATTTCACAGGAATGGGTGTTTCTGGCGGAGAAGAAGGTGCGCGCAAAGGGCCCAGTATTATGCCGGGTGGAGACGCAACAGCTTATGTGCATATTAAACCAATGCTGGAAGCTGTTTCAGCCAAAGTTAACGATGAACCTTGTGTTGCTTATATGGGCAAGGGCGCAGCCGGTCATTATGTAAAAATGGTTCATAACGGTATTGAATATGCGATAATGCAACTTATCAGTGAAAGCTATGATTTATTGCACCGCGGACTGGGATTAAATAATGACGAATTGCATGACGTGTACAAACAATGGAACGAAGGTGAAATGCAATCTTTTTTAATTGAAATAACAGCTGATATTTTTAAACAGCCCGACGACAAGACCAGCAACCGCCTGGTTGATATGATTCTTGATAAAGCCGGTTCTAAAGGCACAGGCAAATGGACATCGCAGGACGCGATGAATTTACCGTCTCCTATTCCTGTTATTGACACCGCTGTTTCCATGAGAAATATTTCTTCATTCAAAGAAGAACGAATGGTTGCGGCAGATTTATACAAGCCAGTTATTAAGCCCATCACGGCAAATAAAGAAGTAGTGATTAAACAAATACAGGATGCGCTTTATTTCGCTACCATTATTTGTTATGCCCAGGGCCTGGCCATGCTGCACAGCGCTTCTACCGAACTTGATATGGAAATACCGCTTGCAGATGTAGTAAAAATATGGCGCGGTGGCTGTATCATACGTTCTGGTTTACTGGAAACATTTTACAAGGCACATAAAAAGAATAAGCAATTGCCAAACATTTTGGCCGATAAAGCTGTTGCTAAACTGGTGAAGAAAAAAGAAAAAAACTTGCGCGCTGTTTTAAAAATTTCTTTGCAAAGCAAGATACCAACCGGCGCTTTGATGAGTGCTTTAAGTTATTTTGAAGCCTATACAACCGCTATTATGCCGGTAAATTTAATACAGGCACAGCGTGATTATTTTGGCGCACATACTTACCAGCGTACTGATATGGAAGGAACTTTTCATACGGAATGGGTTCACCAATCATGAATCGTCAGACGTGAGTTGGTTGGCGTATAGCCGATCGGATCTCATGATTGACGTTTCACGGCTCACGATTTTAAAAGCAATAAAAACACAATACCCGTCATGCAAAATCATAAAAGACCACCTGCTTCACTCCTTTTTATTTTTGGTGGCAGCGGAGATTTAAATTTTAGAAAATTATCACCAGCTTTATTTAATTTATTTATAGACCAATGGATGCCGGAAAAATTCTGCATTGTTGGTATTGGCCGTACAGAATACCCGGGAGAGAAATATCATGAGCACCTGTTGGATGGTATTAAACAGTTTAGTCGCAGAAAAGGTGAGCAGAATGGCAAGTGGGATGAGTTTAAGCAACATGTTACGTACCTGCAAATGGATGCAGAAAAAGAAGAAGAATACGACAAAATTGCAGAAGTAGTTAAAGCAAAAGAAAAAGAATTTGGCGAACATCCCAATGTAATATTTTATATGGCGGTAGCGCCCTGGCTGGTGCCGGATATTCTTAAAAAACTTGGGCCACTTAATATCTGTTCTGATACAAAATGTACGCGTGTAGTGGTTGAGAAACCATTTGGACATGATCTTAAAAGCGCGCATGAATTAAATGCGCTGCTGGCAAGCATGTTTGATGAACAGCAGATATATCGCATTGATCATTATCTCGGTAAAGAAACAGTGCAGAACATATTAGCGCTTCGTTTTGCCAATGCTTTGTTTGAACCCATCTGGAACAGGCATTATATTGAACACGTACAGATTACCGCTTCAGAAACAGTAGGTATGGAAGGGCGTGGCGCCTATTACGAGACTTCCGGTGCGCTGAGAGACATGGTACAGAATCATATTTTACAGTTGATGTGTATGATTGCCATGGAAGCTCCTGTTTCATTTGATGCGAATGAAATAAGAAATAAAAAAGTTGATGTGCTGCATGCCATTCGTAAGATTACAAATGAACAAGTGCCACATTATGCTGTACGCGGACAATATTCTGAAGGGTGGATGAAAGGTGAAAAAGTAGCTGAATACCGTAAAGAAAAAAATGTAGCGCCCGTATCACCCAATGATACATTTGCAGCGGTGAAATTCTATATTGATAACTGGCGTTGGCAGGATGTTCCTTTTTATGTGCGCACCGGCAAACGTATGCACGAAAAAGCGACAACTATTACGGTTCAGTTCAAGGCTGCACCCAATTTTGCTTTTCCACCGGAAGCTGCTGAAACATGGCGCTCCAACCGTCTTACCATCAGCATACAACCGGAGATGGACATACGCTTACGCTTCCAGGCAAAACAACCCGGTCAGTCACTCACACTCGATCCTGTTGATATGGCGTTCAGTTATAAAGACTCTTACGATGGCCAGGAACCAGAAGCATATGAAACATTGTTGCTGGACGTATTAGAAGCCAATGCAACTTTATTTATGCGTGCAGACCAGGTGGAAGCTGCCTGGAAAATTGTAATGCCTATTCTGGAGACATGGGAAAACCGCCAGCCAATTGACTTCCCAAATTATGCACCTGACAGCTGGGGACCAGAAGATGCAGAAGCTTTGATAGCAAAAGACGGGCATAACTGGATCACGCTGACCTCGGGAAAATAAATAGAAGAATCTTTCGAAATGGAATCATCAGCATACTGAAAAATTTCTCATACATGGAACTGCATATTTATAAAGATAGTAATGAACTGGCCGTTGAAGTAGCCAAATGGCTGGTTGACTATATTGCTGAAACATTAAAAAAGCAAGATCGGTTTACACTTGTTTTATCTGGTGGCAGCACGCCGCACAAACTAAATACCTTGCTGGCAGCCTCTCCGTATAAAGAAAAGGTTGACTGGAGCAAGCTTCATATTTTTTGGGGTGATGAAAGATTTGTGCCACTGACAGATGACAAAAGCAATGCAAAAATGGCGTTTGATACATTGTTGAACCATGTGCCGGTTCCTGCTTCGCAAATACATGTGATGAGAACAGAAAATATTATTCCGGAAGTAGCAGCCGGCGAGTATGAAAAAATATTACACGAATATTTTCCGGGTACTGTTCCAGCTTCACCAACGTTTGATCTGATTTTGCTGGGCATGGGCGATGACGGGCACACATTGTCCTTGTTTCCAGGTATGCACATCATGCACGAAGAAAATAAATGGGCCACCTCATTGTTCCTAAAAGAACAGGACATGTTCAGGCTTACATTAACAACGCCCGTTGTGAACCGATCTGCCTGTATTGCTTTCCTGGTAAGTGGGCCGGGTAAAGCCATTGCGTTGAAACAGGTAATAGAAGGAGATTATAATCCTGATGTATATCCATCACAAATCATAAAAGCATTGAACGGCGAACTGCATTGGTTTATAGATGAAGCGGCCGCATCAGAACTTGAGTAATCATCGCTTGCAGTACTGATAAAACTGGGTACAAATGACTGTTCAGTGCGCTTCTCTTTGACGACCACAACAATGAGGTATTTGCTTACTGGTGAAAAATCAGGGGCAGTAGTTTTAACGCGTATACAATCACTTGCCAGATTCGAACGCATCCATTTCAATTCTTAAATCTTAGCGCGCGAAGAACTCAGCAATCATCTCGTCTGTCAGCGTTCGATCCCCTTTGGTCCAAATCTTATTGGGTGGCGGAAATTCATTGCGGCAATGCCCCCCGTGGTTGGCAAAATCAAATACAGCATGGCAATAATTATTTATCAGCAAAGCGCATTTTAACCAATCGGTAGACCAGAGAATATTAATAACGCCAGGCCTTTTGCCTGGTTCAATATCTTCCACCTCATAAATATGTACGGCATCTAAAACCTGTTGTACTCCGGATTCTTTATTTACTTCCATCGCATAGAAATATCCGGTCTCCGTGTCGTCTTCAAATGCAACCGCATAATTATTTTCAGAAGACTTGCTTTCAACAAATGTATCTTCTCCCGCAATAAAATTTTGTTCTTTTAGCAAGTAGCCTTTCATGGTAGGTATGCCGGCAAATCTTTACAGACTTAAATATCCGTTGCCAGCTTCGAAAACAATATTATTGATCAATTGAATCGTACACAATTACTTTACTCCATAAATGAGAACACTCTTCAACAAATTTTTTATGTAATGGATGATGCTGATATATTTCTTCGTCTTCCAGGTTATCAAACATCAGCATCCACGCTACTGAATATGTTCTTTCAATTACATCGCGGTTGGTAGCGGCGGGCACGCCAATTTGGTACATACCAATTGTTTCAACAACGGTAAGTTTTTGTAAACCTTCCTTTAACTGTTTAAGATCTTCTGCCGAGTCACTGTTTTTTAACCAAAAATAAACGTGATGAATAAACATATCCTTTTTTTTAAATTTTACTTAATTGCTTTTAACCAATCCTGTATGCCAAGATAGATTTTTCCGGCCACAGCTTTATGAAATTTGGGATCTAAAATTTTTTTCTCATCTTCCCGGTTACTTAAAAAAGCAACTTCTACCAAACAATTTGGATAAGCAGTAGGTCCGTTCAACGAAAAATTAAAATTACCAACATTTCCATATTCTTTCAAACCCAAACGTAACATTTGGTTTAATATGGCCATCGTTAAAGGCCGGTAACCAATATAACGATAATATGTGCTGGTGCCTTTTACGGTATCGGTACCAGCCGAATTAAGATGTATACTAATCAGCAAATCAGGGCCATAATCCTTTAACATCTGCAGGCGTTGCGGCATATCCAGCGTGGTGTCTTTAAGTCTTGTCATGAATACATTTTTCACACCTGCCTTGTTCAAAACCAGTTGTAATTGCTTAGCTATTTTTAAGGTATATTCTTTTTCTAAAACGTTTGATGTAACGCCGGACGCGCCACTATTATCGCCGCCGTGACCAGCATCAATGGCAATGCGTAATTTTTTTATGTCCAAAACAGCTGGCTGTCTTTTTATCTGTAATACCAATCTTTTACCTGTCGTATCGTAGTAAATACTGTGTCCCCAATGCTGTGGATGCTTTAATTCTACCGTAACCCGGAACACATCATCTTCCGTTTGCTCGTAGTAAACATTTTTTATTTCTTTGGTTGTTTTTAATTGTGTAATCCAGTTTGTGTTGCTTGTAGCGCCAAAAATATCCAGGACTATTTTTGAAGGATTGATTTGCTGCTGGCTTTTGTACGGCAATTTTTCATCAAGGTTAATATTTACGTAATCATATTTATCATCACCATATACTTTCCAGCTGTTGGTAAGGTAATAAGGTGGAAGCATTTTACCGGGTAATCGTTGCAAGCTTTGTTTGCCGATATAGGCGGAATGGTTTTTTGAAAGTTGTACTTTATAATCGATCCCAAAGGAATCAACGACTTTCAAAACAATATTTGAATCAAGGAAAGTCATTTTTGCACCGCCCAGCCGGTCATCACCCAAACCATATTTTAAAAAAGAAAGTTTACCGGTTGTTTTGGCAAGAAAATATTTTGGGGGATTATCCTGCGCAGCAGCTTGCATAAAAAATAACACTGCCAGTGCGTTGAAAATTATTTTCATGCAATGAAGGTAAAAGAAAATGGAACGCAGATGAAAACAGAAG
>JBDUAY010000391.1:0-5621 GCA_040004415.1 Bacteroidota bacterium
CCGGCGTTGAAGGGATTAGCGGCGGCTCATCTTTTCCTGGCCAGGGAAGTTTCTTTGGCATCAACTGGCAGGCTGAAGGTGCAAAAGAATCCATGACCGGGCGATCTGTGCTGGCAGATGATCAATATGCGGCATTGCTAAACATCCCGATGAAAGAAGGAAGATTTTTTTCAAAAGAATTCTTAACGGATTCACTGGCGGTGGTATTGAATGAAAAGGCCGTAGAAGAAATGCAGTTAAAAAATCCGGTTGGTGCAAGAATAACCACTACAGAAGATGGATTTAATGCAGCAAATGGTTCTCCTTATTTTTATACTGTTGTGGGCGTCATCAAAGATTTCCATTACCAGTCACTGCACCAAAAAATAACACCGCTCATCTTTGTTAACACAACAAAGTTCGGCAATACACCACCGGTTACCGCCATCCGCATCAAAGCAGATAACTTTTCGGCAACCGTAAAAGCCATTGAAACATCGTGGAAACAGTTTGTGCCGGCAAGACCTTTTCATTATGATTTTCTCGATCAAATGCTGACAGGTATGTACCAGGCTGAACAACGTACGCAGCGCATCTTTACTATTTTTTCTGTCCTGGCCATTTTTATTGCCTGTATTGGTTTGCTGGGGCTGGCAGCTTATGCTACGCAACTGCGCGTACGTGAGATAAGTATACGCAAAATATTAGGCGCAAGCGCTGGCAGCATCGTTGGTATGTTGTCGAAGGACTTTTTAAGGCTGATCATTATTTCATTTGTTGTGGCATTCCCGCTGGCCTGGTGGGGCATGCATACGTGGCTGCAGAATTTCGCCTACCACACAGCTATATCATGGTGGATATTTTTATTGGCAGGATCAATTGCAGCATTGATTGCATTGCTCACCATCAGTTTCCAGGCAATAAAAGCAGCTTTTGCAAACCCGGTGAAGGCACTCCGCACAGAGTGAATAGCATAATCATTTATTTATCCGGCATTTCCTGGTGAAGTATCCCGCAACGCTGCCATAGCCTATGTAAATGTCCGGGGTGCGCCCAACTTTTGAATGCCTGACTTTCTTTTGCACCTGCTTCTGGTATCGTACGATACCGCACACCAGACTGTACGTTTCCGAACACTTTTTGTTCGTTATTTCTTCTGAAACCCGCTTCCATCAAAGGTTGCAGTATTGGCATAACTGTTGGAAAATAAACCTGCATGTTGGCTTTGTTAACGTGCCCGCCTTATCTCAACTGCCGCGGAATTTCCAGACCAGATTGCTTTTGCCCGTATTATAACTCAAAAAGACAACGATGCATCGATTCGTGCTTTTATATACAGGTCTTTCATTTAGCACAGCGCTTGCGATCCTGCCCTGCAAAGCACAAAATAAAACAGTACGCACACCTGATTTAATTAAACTGGCCGCAGATAAAAAAATAACGGTTTCTAACAGGAACATGACAATGCTTACTGATGAGCACCACATCAATAGTCTTCACCTGGATGATAAAGAAGGCATTGGACTCGCCTGGTTGGATGGCGTTCAATTTACAACCGGCACGATAGAATTTGATGTACGTGGAAAGGATCTCATGCAACAAAGTTTTGCAGGCATTGCTTTCCATGGCGTAAACGACAGCACGTATGACGCTGTTTATTTCAGACCATTCAATTTTAAATCTACGGATACCATAAGAAGAAGCCATTGCGTTCAATATATTTCTCTTCCGCAATATGACTGGCCAACATTGCGTGAAAAGTATCCCAATAAATATGAACAGGCCATTCATCCGTCGCCCGATCCAAACACCTGGTTCCATGTACGGATAGTAGTTAAAAATATGCTGGTGAGTGTATATGTTAACAATAACAGTGTACCCAGCCTGGTGGTAACAACCTTAAATACACGCAGCGATGGAATGATCGGCTTCTGGACAGGCAATCATTCTGCAGGGGATTTTGCGAATTTGAAAATTATAAATGAATAAGAAATGTGGAAGTATGATCATGTGGAAATTAAATGCCCATTGGAAATAGTGATACTGAATAAAAGAAATCAGACATGATTAAAAATTATTTCCTGGTCGCCTGGCGGAATATCAGTCGCCATAAAATATACACCTCCATCAATGTATTGGGGTTAGCACTGGGTATGACTTGCTGCCTGTTTATTTTTCTTTGGGTGAAAGATGAAAGAGCAGTTGACAATTTTCACGAAAAAGGAAAAAGCATATATTCTGTTTACCAAACTGTTACTTCCAATGGACAATCAGCAGGGTCTTATTCAACACCGCTGCGCGTAATAACAGGTCAGAATTATCCCTCTTTTTTACTGGAGAATGTAAAAGAATCCATTCCTGAAATAAAATACCAGGCATATTATGCAACTGGTTACGAACTACCATGGGGGTATGCTGAAACATTCAAGGCAGGAGAGAAAAAAATAAAACTGGAAGGCTCGCGCGCAGGAAAAGATTTCTTTAAAATATTCAGTTATCCAATTATTGAAGGCAATGCAGACAACGCATTAAAAGATTTGCATGGAATCGCTATTTCAAAAAAGATGGCCCAACTTTTTTTTGGAAACGTACATGCTGCAATAGGCAAAACTTTGCGCTACGAGAATAGGATCGATTTCATTGTGTCTGCTGTTTTTGAAAATCTGCCGGAGCAAAGTTCTTTCCGGTTTGATTTTTTATTTAATTGGGATGCGCAAAAGAAATTATTGGAATGGGCCTCCAACGATTTTCATTCATATGTTCAGCTGTCAGAAAATGCAAATGCTGTCAGTACAGCAGCTAAGATCAATCAATACCTGCAACCGCGACTGGAAAAAAATGCAGGTGTATCCGTACAAATGGGCCTGCAGCATTTTGGTGATCAATACCTGCACAGTAATTTTGTAAATGGAAAGCCCAGCGATGGCCGTATTGAATACGTGAGAATATTCAGCAGTGTCGCCATCTTCATTTTGATTATTGCGTGCATCAATTTTATGAACCTGGCAACTGCGCAGTCTGTTAAACGGGCAAAAGAAGTAGGCTTAAGAAAAGTGGTGGGTTCAAGTCGTTTGAACCTCATTGCTCAATTTTTGGGCGAGTCCCTTATTTTTTCATTCCTCGCCATGATTATATCTGTTCTGCTGGTATACCTGTTGCTACCAGCATTTAATCATTTCACTGGTAAACAAATCGGTTCCCCCCTTACTCAACTTTCTTTCTGGGCTTCTCTTTTATTACTGGCTACCATAACTGGTCTTGTGGCAGGCAGCTATCCTGCACTCTATCTCTCCGCGCTTAAACCGGTTCGTGTTTTAAAAGGTGTTTCGAAGTTTACAAAAAGTGCGGTATGGTTCCGTAAAGGCCTGACCATTTTTCAATTTGCGCTGTCCATTGTTCTTATAATAGCAACCATTGTTATTACGCGCCAAACAAACTATGTACAAAATACCAATCTCGGTTATGACCGTTCCAATTTGATTTACACACGGATTGAAGGTGATATGGGTAAACCAGATAAATACCAGTTGTTTAAAAACAGGGTGACTGAAATGCCTGGCATCGCCATGGTTGACAGAAGCAGTGAAGCGCCGCATGCCATGAACTTTGTAGTGACCGACCCTGTTAATTGGGAAGGAAAAGAAAAGAATGCCGCTGTTGGGTTTAAACCATCTTCGGTAGGATTTGATTTTATAAAATTGATGAACCTGAAGATCGCAGCAGGCCGTGGCTTTTCGCGTGAAATGGCAACAGATTCCGCTGATGCATTTATGGTGAATGAAGAAGCCATAAAACAAATGGGCATTAAAAATCCAATAGGTAAATGGATCTCAGCCTGGAAAAAGAAAGGACATATTATTGGCATACTCAAAGATTTTCACACGCACTCACTTCGCGAAGCAATAACACCTGTTGTAATTGATGTAAAGGAGTATGAATATTTTGGAGTATTAATTATAAAAACAAAACCCGGACAAACCAAAGAAGCACTTGCCAGTCTTGCAAAAATGTATAGCGAAATCAATCCAAACTATCCTTTTACGTACCAGTTTGTAGATGAAGAATATAAAAAATTATACAGCAACGAACTTATTATTTCAGGGCTGTCTGTTTTATTTGCGACGCTGGCTATTATAATCTCCTGCCTTGGTTTACTGGGGCTGGTCATGTTTTCTGCAGAACAGCGGGTAAAAGAAATTGGTGTTCGCAAAGTATTGGGCGCATCGCTCAACCAGATAATTGGATTGTTTTCAAAAGATTTTATGCAGCTTATTGCAATTGCTTTTCTAATTGCAGCACCGGTAAGCTGGTATGCCATGCATCAATGGTTACAAAAGTTTGCTTACAGAATCGACATCTCGTGGTGGATATTTGTTCTTGCCGCTGGCATTTCAATGATGATTGCATTATTAACGATAGGCTACCAGGCAATAAAAGCAGCAGGTGCAAATCCTGTAAAATCATTGCGAACGGAATAAAAAAAAGTTACTATGTTTAAAAATTATTTCAAAACTGCATGGAGAAACTTGCGAAAAAACAGGTTATCATCTTCTATAAATATTGTCGGCCTGGGTCTTGCCGTTGGTTGTTGCCTCGTAATGTTTGTATTCATTAACTGGCAAATCAACCAGGATGACTTTCAAATAAAACGCAACAAAATTTATGTGGTCGAACGTATTGAATCAAAAGATGGCAACCAACAACTATGGGCCAATTCGCCTGCTCCAATAGGCCCAATGCTTAAAATTGACTACCCGCAAATAGAAAATTATGCCCGACTTAATTTGATGGATGCAACCATTAAACAAGGCGATAATGTTTTTAATGAGCCGGTAAGTTTTGTTGACAGTTCATTTTATGATATGTTCAATTTCCCTGTAAAATGGGGCAATAAAAAGACGTTCAGAGATCCTGAAGGCATTGTGCTATCTGAAGAATTATCGGAGAAGCTTTTTGGAAAAGAAAACCCTGTCGGCAAAAATGTATTTGCAAATTTTAATGCCACTGGAAAAGAAGAAGCGGGAAATTTTATAGTAAAGGGCGTTTTTGAAAAGCGTCCTGCGGAAAGTTCATTTTATTTTTCTGCATTGATCCCATTTTCGAAATTGGCTGCTTTGGGAATAAATACAAATGATGATTGGGAGCGACACGTGAGCATTACCTTTTTGGAAGCTACTACTGAAAGTTCCACTTTACCCAACACCGCACAAAGCAAGAAATATGTGGATTTATACAATGCGGCTAATAAAGAAAATAAAATTGCAGGCTATAATCTTCAGCCTCTGAAGTCAATGCCGTTTCACTCTTATAAAGTAAATCTTTCACAATTTCATTCGACTAATATTATTGGCAATATCATGTTATCGGCTATTGCGTTATCCATTTTAATATTAGTTTGTTTCAATTATATGAATATTGCAATTGCTTCAGCTTCTGGTCGCCTAAAGGAAATTGGAGTAAGAAAAGTGCTGGGTAGCAACAGGAAGCAAATCATTTTTTATTTTCTTATCGAAAATTTTATTCTTTGCATGATAGGGGTAATTTTGGGAGTACTCCTCGCTAATTTTTTGTTTATCCCGTGGTTCTCACAATTCGCAAACATAAATTTATCTCAAAATTTATTTTTAAATACCAGCATTTGG
>JBDUAY010000392.1:0-5621 GCA_040004415.1 Bacteroidota bacterium
GGCTTGGTGGTAAAAAAGGGTTGAAAAATCTTATCCAGTACCTGTGACGGAATACCGTTGCCATTATCACGGACACTGATTAGGATTTTATCGCCGGCCTTTTTTGTACTAACGGTAACGGTGGGTACATAATCTTTAAAATAGGGATTCAATTTTCCTTCGGGAGTAAGCGGCTTCTTTTTTTGCGCCACCACATAAAAGGCATTGGTAATCAAATTCAGGATCACTCTTCCCATGTCTTGCGGAATTACATTTATTTGTCCAATCGTTTCATCAAAATCAGTTTTCATAGTGGCATTGAATGATTTGTCTTTGGCACGCAAACCATGATACGCAAGCCGCAAATATTCATCGGCCAATGCGTTGATATCGGTGGGTTCTTTTTGTCCGCCACTGCTCCGGCTATGCTGCAACATTCCTTTTACAATCGCGTCAGCCCGTTTGCCATGATGATTTATTTTTTGTTCGTTGGCGGTAATATCATCTGCAATCGCGTTCGCTTCTTCCATATCTCCTTTGGCAATTGCCTCTTTTAATTCTGTTATTAATTCTGTATTTACTTCTGAAAAATTATTTACAAAATTCAACGGGTTCTGAATTTCATGCGCAATACCTGCCGTAAGTTCTCCCAGCGAGGCCATCTTTTCTGATTGAATGAGTTGTGCCTGGGTAGACTTTAATTCATCCAGTGCATGCTGCAATTCATTTGTTTGTAAGGTGAGTGCTGCAGTGCGATCTGCCACCTGTATCTCCAGCTCCGCTTTCATAGATTCTGAAATGCTATACTGCTTCTCTTTTTCCTGTGTTCTCAAACGTTCCCGGTCAAGTGCTTTCCGCTGTTTTTTTGTTAAAAACCACATCGCAACCATCCATATAACTGCAAAGAACTGTGCCGTCTCAAAATAATTATCCCACTTGTTATAAAAACTATTGCTAATCATTTCTACCAAATCGCCCATGATCAAAACAATTACAAAAGGAGATATTGCATAAATAAGTGATTTAGCCGGTAAAAATTCCTTTTCTGTAAATGCTATATAAGCAATATACAACAGCAGTGCACTCATCAGCAATGTTGCTATGTGCTTGCTTCCGGGCAATATCGAACCCATCGCCACCAAACCAATAGCAATAGCCATAGCAATTACCAACGGTCTGTCCCACCTGGCCAGCAAACCTTCCTTCTGCAAAAACCTGCGCAGGTACCTGATAATAAAAATTGCCAGTGCAAACTCTAAGTACATAGTGAGCTTTTGTATATCTGTTTATTGAGCGGATGATACACCTCTGTTCTTAAAAATCAATCGAAGGCCGCCGGATGTGCGGTTACCCATTGTATGAGCAAATTAATAATAAACTCAGTAAACTCAGCTTCTTTTTTGCCTGAGGTGATTTTATGGGATCTACAGGATAAATAATCGTCTGAACCGCGGACTATAGTATTTGCAGGATTGGATAACATAAATTGTAATTGTCTTACTTTTTCCTTTCTTACTTGTCTTTGCTCTTTCGCTGTCTCTGCCTGCCCAACTTTGTCATTCAGGCGGCCGTGAAAGTTTCTTTAGATGCAATTGTCTGAACTGAGATTGTTGAGATTTTTGGATTTATAGGATTGGATAACTGTGATTGTCAAATAGTTTTTTATACCGTTGGTAGTTGAAGGATAAATTCACTTCCTTCATTTTCTTTTGTATTAACGTTTAACTCACCGCTATGTGCTTTCACAATATCATACGCCAGTGATAAACCGAGCCCTGTCCCCTGCCCCGTTGGTTTGGTAGTAAAGAAGGGCTGAAAGATTTTATCAACAATGTTCTGCGGAATACCGCCGCCATTGTCTTTTACACTGATCAAAACTTTATCCCCGGTTTTTCTTGTAGAAACAGTAACTAACGGCTCATAGCCCACAGCTAACAGCTTTCTTCGCTCTCCTGTCGCATAAAATGCATTCATAATTAAATTGAGTACCACCCTTCCAATATCCTGTGGAATGATATTAATGCTGCCAATACTTGCATCATAATCTGTTTTCAAGGTTGCATTAAATGATTTATCTTTTGCACGCAATCCATGATAAGCCAACCGCAGATATTCATCCGCCAGTTTATTAACATCAGTTAATTCTTTTTGGCCTGAGCCTGACCGTGAGTGCTGCAACATTCCTTTTACAATGGCGTCTGCACGTTTGCCATGATGATTTATTTTATCTTCATTGTCTTTGATATCTTGTGAAATTGCAATGGCCTCTTCTATTTTACCGGCTTTCAATTCCTGCTGCAATTCATCAACCAGTTCCTTGTTGACTTCTGAAAAATTATTGACGAAGTTTAACGGGTTTTGGATTTCGTGCGCAATGCCGGCAGTGAGTTCTCCCAATGAAGCCATCTTTTCCGACTGCACTAATTGCTTCTGCGTATTCTTTAATTCCACCAACGTTTTTTCTATTTCCTGTTTTTGATGCTGTAATAAAACATTCGCTTCCTGTTTATGCTTATTGTTCCTGTAAAGGATAAAAGCCAACACAAGGAAAGCCGCCATGCCGCCAATAAGTCCATAAATTTTTATGCGGGTTTTATATTGCTGCTGTGCTTCTTTTTGCTGTTGGTCCAATTGGTTACGGCGCGTGGTTTCATTAAACGACAATGTTTGAAATTGCCGTATCCTGTCTGAATTATAAAGACTGTCTTTCAATATTACCGAAAGATGCAGGTATTTGTAAGCACTGTCTGCCTGATGGTTTGCATTGTATAATTCAGCCAGCAACGGGCTGATATCCGCGAGGTAATAATCAGAATTTTCTCCCCAGGCCTGCACATCCACTTTATTGTTTTGAAAATAAGAAAATCCGCGCTTTGCGTAATACAACGCAGAATCAATATGACCCGTTTGCTGAAACAATTTTGCCATACCAATCTGCATGGTTGCCACGTGCTTGTTTCCATAGTATGACAAAGCAAGTGGTATAGACCTGCGGTAATAGAAAAAAGCGCTGTCAATATCGCCTTTCTGCCTATAGATATCGCCCAGTAGCATACCCCGCAAAGACACATAGACTGCGGCGTTCAGGCCAGCCACTATTGGGTCCAGCTTTCTTGCATAGTACAATGCAGAATCCGGAAGATTCAAATCGCGATATATGTAGGCTATGGTATTCTTTGCAAACCATAACCCGTTTTTAAATCTAACATCTTTTGCATCCAGCGTATTCATGACTGAATCCATTAGCTTGCCATAATATAACACGCTGCGGTAGTCTTTCATGGCATAATAATCATTGGTTATCGACGACAACGCTTCTGCCAGCACAAATTTGTCTTTTACATTTCCAGCCAGGTTTATATTTTCAAGCCTTATCTCGAGTGCTTTGGGATAATTGCCGAGCGAATGCAGCAACCCGGCTACCAGCTCCTGCAAATCGATCAGCATTTTTCTATCTTTTTCCCTGCCGCCTTCTGTGTAAACCGCCGACTTGCTGATTTTTTGCTGTAACTGCAATGCCTTCTGTGCATACAGCAAGGCCGAATCTGAATTATACGTTTCGGGGAAAAAAGCATAGTTATTGGCAATATGAGTCAAAATAAAAACCCGGGTGGTATCTGCAATGGACTGTGTGAGTGAATATTTTTTATCAATCATCAATTCATCGCGCCAACTGGAAACACTATCTGTAACCGTTGTATCTTTTGTTATAATCAATGTATGATCAGGCACTTCATCGCCGCTGTATTGTTTCTCAACTGTAAACCAGCTGCCGCGGTGAAATTTATAACGCAAAGGCCCGGCCTTAACGTCCAGCACAATAAGTTTCTCATTTGGACCTTCGTGCTGCATCAGGTATGCAGGATTGGCGGTGGAATCCCAATTTGTCATTGTTCCGGTGATGTAAATACTATCGTGATGAATGGCCGTTTTTTCTTTCAACACAAATTTCACTTTGTATTGCGCATCCACTGCCAAAAAAAGCAACGCAAATAAAACGGTAATAACAGTTTTTAACATACTTGGTTATTGTGTAATTAAGATACCAAACATCTGCACATGATTCTCCGGGTTGGTGGCTGAAAGATTGACTTAAGATATTAATAATTGAATAATAAATATTGTTGCATCGCCTTCCGTTGCTTCTACCCTTCATGCTACACTATACAATTGTCTTAACGGAATTTCTCCGCTGACTGGATTTACAGGGTTGGATAACTTTCATTGTTAAATGGTTTTTCATACTGTTGGTAGTTGAAGGATAAATTCACTTCCTTCATTTTCTTTTGTTTGAACCTTTAACTCTCCGCCATGTGCTTTTACAATATCGTACGCCAAACTCAAACCCAACCCAGTTCCCTGGCCGGTGGGTTTGGTGGTAAAGAAGGGTTGAAAAATCTTATTCAATATTCTCTGCGGAATACCGCCGCCATTGTCGGCTACAGTAATCTCAACAGTACCATTCAGCTTTTTTGTAACAATTGAAACAGCCGGCTCATAACCTGTTCCTTTAGCCTTTTTCGTTTCCCCTGTTGCATAGAATGCATTCGTAATTAAATTGAGTATCACCCTTCCAATATCCTGTGGAATGATATTGATGCTACCAATTGTTTCATCAAAATTTGTTTTGAGTGTTGCATTAAATATTTTGTCCTTTGCTCTAAGTCCATGATAAGCCAATCTTAAATATTCATCTGCCAGTTTATTAATATCAGTTGGCTCTTTTTGACCTGTTCCCGACCGTGAGTGCTGCAGCATTCCTTTTACAATTGCATCTGCACGTTTGCCATGGTGCGCTATTTTTTCCATGTTTTGTTCAATATCACTAATCAATTCATCTTCCAGCTGAGTATTCCTTACGTCCGCTGCTTTACGCCTTTCACCTTTCAGTTCTTCAAGCAGTTCGGTATTAACTTCAGAAAAATTATTGACGAAATTTAAAGGGTTCTGAATTTCGTGTGCAATGCCTGCGGTAAGCTCTCCCAGGCTGGCCATCTTTTCTGATTGGATTAATTGTTTTTGTGTCTCGCGGAGTTCTGTTAACGCTTCTTCAGCACGTTTCTTTTCTGTCTGTAGTTTTACCAAATCTTCACCTGCCTGTACTGCATGCGCCTCTGCCATTTGCAAATCGTTGAAACGGGTATAGGTAAGATTGAATACCGCAGCAAATCTTTCCAGCAGGTTAATTGTTTCTTCTGGTTGTTCGTCGGGCGAAGCCATGCCAATAAAACCCTTTCCGAAATAAGCAATGTTTTGTATCCGTCTTTTTTGCGTAAGCCCAAATTTAAAGGGAACACCCAGTTCATTCAGGTGATGAAAATAATTTACCAGTTCATCTCCCTGCATAATAATGGTAATCGATTTTTTGTGCGCTGCCCATCCATCATACATTTTCTGAAAAGATATATTACGGTGCGCATTACCTGAAAATTTATTACCTGCCCTTGTACCATCTTCGCCTGTTATCCAGAACTCCATTTCACCAATTTCATCTTTAATAATGGTGATATACAGACGATTTGGCTCAATGCCCAAACTAATCAATTGCCGGAAAACGACCGCAGCAGTTTCCACCAGCTCATCACTTTTTTGCATGGCCAGCGTGCGGCTTCTTACACGTTCCAGCGCCACTTCGATCTGCG
>JBDUAY010000053.1:0-18919 GCA_040004415.1 Bacteroidota bacterium
ATTTTCGCATCCAGCAATTTATAGTGGGCATAGCACTGCTGTTGTTTGCAGTCAAGGTTACCGCGTGGTACATCACAAAATCTGTGGCCATTCTTACAGACGCACTCGAGAGTACCGTAAATGTAATTGCCGGTTTTATTGGTTTGTATAGTTTACACATCGCTGCCAAACCAAAAGATGAAGATCATCCATACGGGCACGGCAAGGCAGAATTTGTATCAGCCGCAGTAGAAGGCACGCTCATATTTATGGCGGGCCTGGTTATTATTTATACCTCCGCAGAGAGTTTTATACACCCAAAGAAACTGGAGAAATTGGATTATGGTATTTTACTCGTAGGTATTACCGGCGCTATCAATTTTTTTGTTGGATATTTTGCCATTCGCCAGGGACGCAAAAACAATTCGCTTGCACTGGAAGCCAGTGGAAAACATTTGCAGACGGATACATGGTCCACCATCGGTATTATTATAGGTTTATTGCTGATCATTTTTACGGGCTATACAAAACTGGATTCGATTGTAGCTATTCTTTTTGCTTTTATTATTTTATATACCGGTTATAAAATCATACGCAGCTCACTCGCCGGCATCATGGATGAAATTGATATTAAGTTGCTGTCCAGGCTGGTAACCGTTTTAAATAATAACCGCCGGGATAACTGGATTGATTTACATAACCTGCGTGTTATAAAATATGGTGGACAATTACATATTGATTGCCACATGACGGTGCCGTGGTATTTAAATGTACACGAAGCGCATGCGGAAATTGATGCGCTTATCGCCCTTATAAAAAAAGAATTTGGTGATGCCATTGAGTTTTTTGTTCATACTGATGGTTGCCTGGATTTCTCTTGCCACATTTGTAGCAAACAAGATTGCCCCGTCAGGAAACATCCTTTTGAAAACAGGGTTGAATGGACCTTAAAAAATATTATCTCCAATAAAAAACACGGACTGCCGGTACCACAGTAGAGATTTCTCTTTGCGGAATTTTGAGATTTCTCTTTGCCCGGCAGATCGCAGCATACGTGTCACGGCTAATCATTTTTTGAGAAATTGCAAACAGGTTTAACCATGGCACAGCATGATAACCGCAGGCTGCAGCTCACTCTGATTCCGCAAACTACTTTGGTCTTCTACGTCTAAAAAATGCATTCCGGCAGTTTCAGATTAAACAAATCTACAGCGTCTCCAGTCCCAACATCAGCAATTTGTCCCGGTTCTGCGAAGCCAATTTTTTTAGAATTAAATTCGGCAAGTTTGTACATTAGCAGAATTAAATTCAGTGTGTATGGAATTATTACTCGACGCAACCGATCTGAAAATCCTTTCCCTTCTTCAGCAGGATGCCTGCCTGCAAAATACCGTGCTGGCAAAAAAAGTAGGTATGGCGCCTTCTGCCGTGCTTGAAAGAGTGAAAAAACTAGAACAGAAAGGTGTCATCAAAGAATATGTAACGCGGATTAATCCTGCATCACTCAACCTTACACTACTGGCATTTATTTCTATTAAAAGTGGCGAAGGTTTGGGCGATGCGTCTACCGCCAAACGCATTGCAAAAATTCCTGAAGTACTGGAAGTGCATCATATAGCGGGCGACGATTGTTACCTCGTTAAAATCCGGACAGAAGATCCGCAATCGCTTATTAAACTTATGCGTGAAAAATTCGGTAAAATTCCCAATATCATTTCTACTAAAACTACTATCGTACTGGAAACATTGAAAGAAGATAATTATTTGCCTGTTCCAAAATTGTAACCATGCCAATACATACTGTACAAAAAGCACCGTCAAAAACATTGGTTGTTGCGGCCTTTGCCGCTTTATATATTATCTGGGGTTCAACTTATCTCGCTATACTAATTGCCGTAAAAAATATTCCACCATTTTTAATGGCGGGCACACGCTTTGTTATTGCCGGACTAATTCTTTACACCTGGTGCCGGTTACATGGCCAACCTACACCTGATATTAAATCGATTGGCCATATTTCATTCAGCGGCATCCTGTTACTATTTGTTGGAAATTCCGGACTGGTATGGGTAGAACAGTATGTACCAAGCGGCTTCGCGGCCATTGTAATTGCAACGGTACCGTTATGGTTTGTTATACTCGACAAACGTCAATGGGAATTTCATTTTGCCAACAAAAAAATAGTAATCGGCTTGCTGATTGGCTTTGCCGGCGTGCTATCTCTGTTTATCGGGAAAAGCAATGTTGATTTCCATAACAAAATGCAACGCATCAGTTTTTTTGTTTTGGTGATTGGAAGCATCAGCTGGGCAACCGGTTCATTGTATTCCAGGTACAACAAATCAAACGGTTCCAATGGCATGAAGGCAGCCATACAGATGATGGCAGCCGGTTCGCTTTCACTTATTATTGGTATGGGCAGCGGTGAACTACAGCAATTTTCCTGGAGCCATGTATCTGCACAATCAATCATGGCAGTGGTTTATCTTATCACTTTTGGTTCATTAATAGGTTATATGTCTTTCGTTTGGTTAATGACTGTGCGGCCGCCCTCACTCGTTGGCACGTACGCTTATGTAAACCCTGTAGTTGCGGTTTTTTTAGGATGGCTGATTGCCAATGAACAAATTACCTGGCACCAGGTGCTGGCGCTCATCATTATTCTGGCGGGCGTTATTATTGTAAATTTTTCCAAAGAAAAAATTCAACAACAATGATAACAAGGTTGTTGCACAGCAAAGTGTCGGCTGTTAAAGCGAAGGAATACCGTGATTACCTGCTGGCGACGGGCCTTCAGGACCAGCCGCTATGCCTTGCCCCGCTGTATGTCATTGCTAAAAGAGAAGAAGACGATGTTACACATTATTTAATGCTTAGGTATTGAGATGATATTTAAGCGATCAAAAAGTCTGCAGGCAAAGACTATGAAAGGGCCCGGTACTATCCCGCCGCGGCAAAGACTTTCTGCCTGAATTTGAACGATTGATAATACATTATAAAGCACGGGAATACCGACTGGTAAAAAATAGTGTGTCAACGAATGGGCACCGTGTAAATCTATCATTTCAAAACCTGCTATATTCGCGGTACAAACATTACAAATCATTTAAAAAATATACTATGCAAGCCTGGAAAGATTATCAGCTGGCCAATAAAGATCGCTTTTTAGAAGAGCTGCTTGAGTTGTTGCGCATACCCAGTGTAAGTGCAAGAAGTGAAAACAAAGATGATATGGTAAAGTGTGCAGGCGCTATCAAACTTCGTTTGGAAGAAGCGGGTGCAGACAAAGTAGAAATTTATACAACGGAAGGCCACCCGGTGATCTATGCTGAAAAAATAATTGATGCAGCAAAACCAACGGTGCTGGTATACGGCCATTACGATGTGCAACCGGCCGACCCACTGGAACTTTGGCATAGCGGGCCTTTTGATCCTGTAATAAAAGATGGGAAGATTTACGCGCGTGGCGCCTGCGATGATAAAGGCCAGGTATATATGCACGTAAAGGCGCTGGAGACTATGGTGAAAACAAATTCTCTTGTTACCAATATAAAATTCTGTATTGAAGGCGAAGAAGAAGTCGGTTCACCCAACCTGGCAAAATTTGTAAAATCGCACAAAGATTTATTGAAGGCTGATGTTGTGTTGATAAGTGATACCGCCATGATTAGTATGGATACACCTTCTATTGATATTGGCGTACGCGGCCTGAGTTATATTGAAGTAGAAGTGACTGGCCCTAACCGCGATTTGCACAGTGGTGTATATGGCGGTGCGGTAGCCAACCCGATAACAATGCTGGCAAAAATGATTGCCAGTTGTCACGATGAAAACAATCATATCACCATACCAAATTTTTATGATGATGTAATCGTATCTACTGCATCGGAAAGAAAATTAATGGCGGAGGCGCCGTATGATGAACAGGAATACAAAGATGATTTAGGCGTAAAAGAATTGTGGGGGGAAAAGAATTATACAACCAATGAAAGAACCGGCATTCGTCCCACGCTTGAAGTGAATGGAATTTGGGGAGGCTATACCGGAGAAGGGGCAAAAACAGTATTGCCGTCAAAAGCATTTGCAAAAATTTCTGCACGTTTGGTACCGAATCAATCAGCAGAAAAAATAACAGAAAAATTAATCAGGTATTTTACCAGTATCGCACCGGCGGGTGTAACCGTAAAAGCAAGTGAACATCATGGGGGTGAACCTTACATGACGCCAATGGATTCAAAAGCGTACAAGGCGGCAGCGCAGGCAATCAAAGCAACGTTTGGCAAAGATCCTATTCCGGTACGTGGCGGCGGCAGCATTCCTATTTGTTCTTTATTTGAAAAAGAACTAGGGGTTAAAATTGTGTTTATGGGTTTTGGATTGGATAGTGATAACCTGCACAGCCCCAATGAAAAATACGAATTGGTGAATTTTTATAAAGGCATTGAAACAATCCCTTACTTCCATAAGTTCTTTGCGGAGATGAAGTAATTGAATTTGATTTAGTAATTATTGATGAGACTACGTTTCAAATAATTGATTATAAACTTTGCCTATGCCAGAAAAAGAAAAACTTCGTCTCGATAAATACCTCTGGGCAATCCGCCTTTTCAAAACACGCAGCCAGGCCGGTGATGCCTGCGATAAAGGCAAAGTAAAAATGAATGGCGACAATGTAAAAGCAGCAAAGGCGGTAAACGTTGGTGATGAATACGAAGTAAAAACGGAAGCCAAACGCTGGCGCATAAAAGTAACCGGGCTGCTGGAAAAACGTGTGCAGTACCAGGAAGCGATTAAAAATTATACAGACATTACACCAGCGGAAGAATTAGATCGCCTGGAATTTCAAAGCTCCAGTTTTAACACCGGCAAAAGGCAAAGCAAAATTGGACGGCCTACTAAAAAGGAACGCCGCGATCTGGATGATTTCACGACAGACTAATATATTATTTTAAATGCTTTTACGATCTGGCATAATTTAAAATCCAGAATTTAAAATTTAAAATAATCCTATAATGAAAATTGACATATTATCGGTAGTGCCAGAATTGCTGGAAAGCCCGTTGCAACACAGCATTATAAAGCGTGCGCAGTCAAAAGGCCTGCTGGAGATAAATGTGCATCAGTTGCGCAAATGGGCAGTGAATGAATACGGCCAGGTGGATGATTACCAATATGGCGGGGGGGCTGGTATGGTAATGATGCCCGGGCCGCTGGCAAACGCTATCGAAGCGTTATCGAAAGAAACTACTTATGATGAAATTATTTTCATGACACCAGATGGAGATACTTTTAACCAGCAAACAGCCAACCAGCTTTCATTAAAAAAAAATATTCTTATTATTTGCGGACACTACAAAGGCATTGATGATCGCATACGTCAGCAATTCATTACAAAAGAAATTTCTATTGGCGATTATGTACTGAGTGGAGGAGAACTTGCAGCTGCTATTGTTACCGATGCTATTGGAAGATTACTTCCCGGTGTATTAAATGATGAGACCTCCGCTTTATTCGATTCTTTCCAGGATAATTTGCTTGCACCACCGGTCTATACAAGACCTGCGGATTTTCGCGGATTAAAGGTGCCTGATATATTACTGAGTGGCGACCCTAAAAAAATAGAAGAATGGCGGTACGAACAATCTTTGCAACGTACCAAAGAAAGAAGGCCCGATCTGCTGAACGATTAAACGTCTGTACAATCTTACCAATTACAACTATCAAAAAGGAAGAAATGCACGCAACAAAAGATAATAGACCAGTATAACTGCCAGGTTTAATACAATGGTTTTTTTCATAAGGCGGATTTTGGTATGGTATTGCATTTGCCATGCCAAACCGGGCTTATCCACATAGGAGAAATACTTTGTCCGCGCTGAAAAATTGCCGGTAAATTAACGCGGTGCTGGAAATTTCATTATTTTACCGTATAAAAAGTGTTGCAGGTAAAATTGCTAATCTTATAACACCGGGTCACGCTTTTTTGTAAAAAAAACAGTTGCACCTCAAAATGAAATGCAACTGCAATAGTTTTTGTAAACTATGTCACTGACGATCTTTACATATTCAATGTTAGTTTTAATTGAATTGTGGATGTTGTGATTTTCACTTTTTTCAGGCCATTGCTTATTGAGCCTGCCGCCGTGTTATCGTATTCATAAGAAGTATTCAGTTTTCCGGTAAAATAATCAGCGGCCAATCCTATTACGCCCCACTTTACGCCAATGCCCGTACTCGTTTTTATACCCCCGTAAACATCACCAATTTTATCTGTCTTGAAATTAAAGTCTTCCGTATCAGCCCCACTTTGTTTAAAATATTCAAATGTGGCGTAATGTGCAACGGGTGCTATTTGAAAATGCGCATCCACAATCAGCTTTGCTACAATATTGTAGGAGATAACGGGTCCTAGTTTAGTAGACAGGCTGTAAACGCGTGGCTCAGTAACAGCGCCGCCTTTTGCAGCCATATAACTCGTCCAGTCCATTTCATTATAATTGGCAGAAAGAAAAGTCCAGTCGAGGCCATAACGTAATTTATGGCTGGAATTGTTAAAGTAAATTTTTGTGCCGAACTCAAAGAGGTATCCCAGCTTTTTTGCGCCGTAATATCCATTTACGATATTTTGTTCTGCATTACTGGAAGTCAGCGGCGCCTTCCCAAAATTTCCGGCAGGCATATTAATACCAAAATTGAAATAAAAGGGCCTGAAATGCGCGGATGATTGCGCAAAAGATGTTACGCCTAAAAAGCAGGAAAAAATAATCAGTGAAAATAATTTCATAAATAGTAAGTTTTTGGAGGGGGTTAAATTTATTTTTTAATTGATTTGAAAACTTGTTTGTATCCCGGCATATCGATTTTGCAATGCTGTCAGGACTTTTTTCATGCAGCGAAAGCAGTAGCTAAGAACAGACAGTAAAACCTCTTCATGAATAGCTTTTACTGTCTACATTCAAAAATAGAAATAGGAAATTACAGGGAATTTGCAAAAAGATATGGAATTTGACTACAAAGTACATTAATGAAATACTTTGCGCAAAGGGTATTAACGGTAATAAAAAAATGGCGCCTAAGGGCGCTGGCAAATAACCGTTAATGAATACTTACGCCTGCAATTTATAAATATTTATTCAGCCTGCATAAATATTTATTAACAAGAATAAAACAGGCATATTGGCACAAATCACATGTAAACCACGCTAATTACGGGTGAAATCAGCTTATTAACGGTCATGTATAATCGACTGCCGTAAAGCGGTAGCCTAAAAAAAGCGAACATATGTCCGCCTTTAAAAATCTATACTAAATAGTTTTGTTTTAAATAATTATGCACCAATCTGTTCATATCGTTCGTCACTATCCTTTTTTGCTTTTGCCTCCAGCGATTCCAGGTCTTTTTTACCATAGGCAAAGCGGGTTATTACAACAAATAATACCGGTACAACAAAAATAGCAAGACTGGTTGCAGCAAGCATACCGCCAAGAACGGTCCAGCCAATGGTGTTACGCGCTTCTGCGCTGGCGCCCGATGCCAGCGCCAATGGCAACACGCCAAGAATAAACGCAATTGATGTCATTAAGATGGGCCGCAGGCGAAGGTTGACTGCATCCAGCGTTGCGGGGATCAGTGACATACCCTTATCAACCCTTTCTTTTGCAAACTCAACAATCAGGATGGCGTTTTTTGCAGATAACCCAATCAGCGTAATTAAGCCAATTTGCGCATAGACATTGTTCGATAGCCGGGGTATGAGTGTTAATGCAAGTATTGCACCGAGTACGCCGATCGGCACTGCAAGCAATACAGAGAATGGAACGGCCCAACTCTCATATAATGCTGCAAGAAAAAGAAATACAAAGACGATAGATAATGCAAAAATATAAATTGAACTGGAACCCGATTTTATTTCCTGTAAACTAAGCCCGGAAAACTCGTATCCATATCCTTCTGGCAGTACTTTATCTGCGGTACGTTGCAATGCTTCAATAGCCTGACCACTACTAAATCCCTGTTTGGCCGCGCCATCTACTTCGGCACTACGGTAAATATTAAAATGCGAAATAAGGGGCGCGGTTTCAGTTTGCTTATAACTCACTACCGCACTTAAAGGCACCATATTGCCCTCATTATTTTTCACATAATACTGATCTATATTTTTCACATCGTTTCTAAAAGTAGTGTCAGCCTGTGCGACCACATAAAAATTTCTGCCGTAAATAGTAAGCTGATTAATGTACGTGCTGCCCATATACATCTGCATCGTATTGTATACATCGGCAATGTTTATACCAAGCATTTTGCATTTATTTCTGTCAACCTCTACCCTGTAACCCGGTGTGTGTGCAGAAAAGAACGTAAATGCACCCGCTATTTCTGGTTGTTTGTTTGCCGCTGCTACAAAATTATTTACAACTTTCTCAAAGGTTTTAATATCATCATTCGATTGCCGCTGTTCGATTTGAATACTAAATCCACCCGCATTACCCAGTCCGGGAATAGCCGGTGGAGGAATAACAACAATTTTTGCTTCTTTAAGCGCTGCAAATCTCTTCGTCAGCTCCCCCATAATTTGTTTCTGCGGATTGTCCTTACGTTCATCCCAGGGTTTTAATTGCATAAACATGGTACCACTATTCGATTTTGATCCGCCACTGATAAAATTCAAACCACCCAGTGCAGCTACATGCAATACACCCGGAACATCCTTGGCAATTTTCATCATGCTGTCCAATAGTGTAAGGGATCTGGACGTAGCGCCGGATTCAGGTATCTCAAACGTTACATATAGACGACCTTCATCTTCAAGCGGTATAAATCCAGTTGGTTTATTTTTAAATAATAAACCATCGCCTACAAAAATGCAAACCAATAACACAATAACAAGTGGGGCTCTTTTTATCCATCCTTTCACACTCAGGGTATACCTCAAACTAAATTTTCTAAACCATTCATTAAACCGGTAAAATACTTTGTTTAAACCGGTTGATTTTTTGCTAAGATTCTGTGGTTTTAATAGCAGCATACACAATGCGGGCGTTAATGATAACGCGATAAACGCTGATAACAATACAGAAATGGCAATGGTAATAGCGAACTGCTGATATAATCTTCCCACAATACCAGGTATAAACCCTACCGGAACAAAAACCGCGGCCAGTATCAATGCGATCGCAATAACAGGCCCGGTAATATCTTTCAATGCTTTGCCGGTTGCTTCCTTTGCAGAAATATGCTCGGTGTCTATATAATGTTGCACCGCTTCCACCACCACAATAGCATCATCTACCACAATACCAATGGCCAGTACAAAACCAAACATGGTAAGTGTATTGATGGTAAAACCAAGGGGTATAAAAAATATAAATGTACCTACAATAGAAACCGGAATAGCCAATACAGGTATTAAAGTGGAACGCCAGTTTTGCAAGAAAAGAAATACCACAAAAGTTACCAGCCCCAAAGCGATTATTAAAGTTTGTACCACATCTGCGATAGAAACCTTTACTACCGTTACTGATTCAAACGGCACTACATAATCAACATCTGCAGGAAAATATTTTTTCATTTGGTCCATTGCCTTGTATACACCTTGAGCCGTAGTAAGTGCATTACTGCCCGGCGCCTGGTAAACCAGCAAATAGGAAGATCGTAGTCCGTCAACAAATGAATTACTCGTATAACTCACTTTACCCAATTGTATCCTGGCCACATCTTTTAAATATACAATAGAGCTCTGTTGCGGATTGGCGCGAACGATAATGTTGCCAAAATCTTTTTCCGATGTTAACCGGCTGTTGGTGAATACAGAAAATTCAAAAACAGATGCCGAACCTTGTGGCGGCGAACCAGCTGAGCCGGCGGCTACCTGTAAATTCTGTTCATTAATGGCATTCTGAATATCGTTGGAAGTAAGTCCAAGCTGAGCAAGCCTATCGGGCCTTAACCAGATACGCATGGCAAAATTATCTGCGCGGCTAAATACATCACCTACGCCGGGTACACGTAATAATTGATCTCTTACATAAATATTGGTATAGTTATCCATAAAAGGAACATTGTGTGTTCCTTTTGGAGAGTACATGGCCACCAGCATCAATATACTTGGGTTACGTTTTAGTGTGGTAACCCCCAGGCGTTGTACCTGGCTGGGCAGTGAAGGAAGCGCAATACCAACACGATTTTGGATATCCAGCGCCACCACGTTTGGATCAGCGCCAATATCGAGCGTGGCGGTAATACTCGACTGTCCCCCATTTGCGCTGTTGCTCGCCATATAGGTAATGCCGGGCACGCCATTCACCTGCGATTCAATAGCAGTTGTAGTGGTCTGTTCAACCGTTTCTGCATCAGCGCCCGTAAAGTTGCTGGTAATCTGAACGGTGGGCGGCGTAATGTTCGGATACTGGCTAACGGGCATGTTAAGAATTGCCAGCGTACCCACCATTAGGATCACCAATGAAATTACAATCGCTGTAACCGGTCTTCTGAGAAATATATTTGATGATTGCTGCGCTTCGCTCATAATTATTTTTTGTTTTGTACTTCGCTGCGGTGATTTTACTTGTGCTGTCCTGAAGTAATAGCTGTACTATCTTTCAGTTTCTGCACACCATCAATAATTATCGAATCACCTTCATTCAATCCACTCTTGATTATTATTTTGTCGTTAACTTTTGTACCTAAAACCACTTTGCGCTGCAGTGCTCTATTATTACTCGCCACAAAAATAAAATTCTCACCCAGTTGTTCTACAACGGCCTTATAGGGTGCCAGTAAAAAAGTAGAATCATCACCATTATTTTTTACGCGCATGCTGCAATTCATACCAGCCTTTAAAAGATCTTTTGTATTCGGAAAAATCAAACGCACTTTAATTGTTCCTGTTTGTGGATCAACAGCGCGATCTATAAAGCTGATAGTTCCATCCTGGGGATAAACCGAGTTATCAGAAAAAGCCAATGTAAATATTGAATCGATGGGTTTAGATGAATGCTGCAACCCCACAAAACGTGGAATTTCATGCTGGTCAACAGCAATATCAGCCGCCATAGGGTTATTGGTAGAAATGGTATTTAAAACAGTCTGGCCCGGAGATACCGGGGAGCCCATTTTCACCTGCGAAATACCAATGGTACCATCAAAAGGCGCAAAAATAGTTGAATACCTTACATTGGTTTGAACACTGGCAACATTTGCTTTTGAGGCCTCCAGTTGCATTTTGGAAGCCTGCAGATCCGCCTGGGCATGCTCTGCCGTTTGACGGGCAATTGCATCTTTTTTAAGCAACTCATCATACCGGTCTGCATCCTGCTGTGCTTTACCCAAATTTGCTTTTGCAACATTAAGATTGGCAACAGCCTGGTTGTAGCTGGCCTCATATGCTTGCTGATCAATAGAATAAAGTTTCTGGCCTTTTTTTACATGTTGGCCGTCTTTAAAAAAGATACCGGTTATGTAGCCGGTTACCTGTGGCCTGAGTTGTACTTCATTTAAAGGAACGATGGTGGCCGGGTACTGATCATAGTAAACAGCACTGCCTTTTTGTATACTGTAAACATTCACCGGCACAGGTGGCGGGGCCTTGGGTGCATTTGCTCCTTTGTCAGAAGCGCCACAGGCAGAAATTAAAATGCTGCTTGTTGCAACGGCAAGCAGTCCCGCAAAATTCAGTTTCATATATAACATTGATTTACGCATATTTGATATTAATATTGAATGCTTCCCAACTGCTTTTGTACATCCAGTTTACTGCTAAGTACCTGGTACAATGCATTGGTATAATTAACTTGCGCAGAACGCAGATCAGTTTCGGCAAAAATTACATCGAGATACGTTTTTACGCCCTCCTTATATTGCAGTTGTATGGTGTTGTAAACATCCGTTGCAATGGCGAGGTTGTCTTTTAAGATAGTATAAAAAGCAAAAGAACCTTTATAGGTAGCCAATGCCTGTGAATAAGCTGCGTTGATACCATCTTTCAGCGATATAATATCATAATCAACTCTTTTCACCTGCAACGTTGCCTGTCGTATTTGCTGTATTCTTTTGCCACCCTGGAAGATGGGAAAAACCAGCGACAGCCCTGCAAAAGAGTTGGGGAAATTGTCGCTATATATTTTACTAAAATTATTATTTAAATAGTTTGCGTTATAGGTGCCAAAAGCGTTTAATGAAGGCAGATAACCCCATTTATAATAGGTAAGATTGCTGATCTGCAGGCGCTTTTGTGTTTGAAGCTGCTGGTATTCTATTCTGTTGTCATAATTAACGTTCACGCTGGTATCAATAATGGCATCGCGCTCCAGCTGTGCACTGTCGTAAACCAGGTCAAGCGGCTTATCTGCAGGGTAACCCATTTGTGAACGCAGGTTGGCATACCTGGCTACCAGGTTTTCTTCATCCTGGCGTTTTTGCGCAGTGGCGTTGTTAAGCGCAATGGTGGCTCTTTTATAATCAATTTTGTCAACAATACCGCCCTTATACTGATCATAAGAATTTTTAAGGCTTTTGTTCAGCCTTGATAATGTTTCATCATCCAGCGACATCTGCTGCCGGGTAAGCAACACATCATAAAACGCTTTACTAACGTTTACGGTTATGTCAATTTTAGTGCTAACGGTTGCCTGTTTTGCCTGTTTTCTTACATCATTGGCTGTTTTATTGGCCAGTAAAACATCGCGGTTAAAAACGGTTTGGGTTAATGCAAGCTGACCAAGTGATTGGTTATCTACACCAATTTTTACCGGGCTACCTCCAAAAACTGAAGTCTGCAACTGGAAATTGTGCTGGTAGTTGTAATTGAAATTTAACTGTGGATACCAATCTGCCAGTTTTATCCTGATTTGCCGTTCAGTAATTTCTTCATCCAGCAATGCCTGCTGAATCATAGGCTGATGCCTGATAGCATACTGCACACAGTTTTGCAGCGAAGCAGACTGTAACAATGAATCACCGTTTTGGCCTTGAGAAACGGATACAATAGAAAGCAAAAAAACTACACTCAGGTATATTTTCATAATAATATAAAATCTATGAGGAATACAGATACGTTTCCAGATAAGTTCTCTTTTCAGGAAACTTTTACGGCAGGCAATTTACAGATGGACTAATTTGAATGAAGGGGCAAAATTATGGATAGCAACACAAAAAATCAAACAGTTGTTTAACTTTTTTTAGTTAATGGAATTTTAATGCCTTGAAAGAGGGTGTCTATACTTTTTTCCGTATCATCAAAAGTCTATAAAAAGACTAATCTGTTTTGAAGAGCTGATCTAAAAAATTGAGGATGTGGCATCAATTCTATTTAACGATCGCTTTTTTCTTAACCCATAAATATTCGGCAAAGCCGAGTAGATCCCAAAATACATTTCCTTGCACGTGCCCGTTTTTTACGAGCGAAATAAGCAAGCGGAGTGGTAGGGAAACGATATAGAACCAGTTTCGTCTTGTACCGCTGCTAAGTACCACGCAGCCGTTCTCCTCGAATATTTTTGTAAGCTCAGGTACTGAATAGAGCCGTACGTGTGTTGAGTCGTCTTTGAAATTTAGTGTGCCTTTCATGGAAGGCAGGGTGGTGCTTTTTTTACCAGGGTATTCAATATAAAAATATCCGCCGGGTGCAAGTTTTTTAATCAGCCCCGGCAATACTTTATCGCCATTAAATAAATGCTCAATTACATGTGCCATCCAGATACCATCAAAATAATCATCCGGAACGATGGAATAATCGAGGCCCGTTAAATCAAGCTGATAAAAATCTTTCATGGCTTTAAAATCAGCATCGTTATTATTATAGCTTTTATCCATGTCAAGGCCATAATATTCGCAATGCTGAAATACGGAGACAATTCGGGAAGCGGAATGATTTCCAGCTCCAACATCCAGTAATTTAAATGACCTGTTTTCAAATGATTTGCGGATATAGGTAAACTTGAAATTGATGACTGCTTTTATATACTGGGTTATACTCATTGAACAGCAAAGAAAAAGAAAACGGGATAATATTCAATTATCCCGTTTCAAAATTTAATAATATTTTCTTACCCTATCAGTTCTTTAATCCGTAGAGCTGTTTAACCGCGGCAGCGCACAATGCTTTGTTATAAATTCTCACTTCATCGATTATACCATTAAACCAGTAAGGATACTCTGAACTTTCCGCCCTGCCTATAAATATATCATTGCTGTTGCTTGTAAACAAGGCATTACTGGTTGTCGTCCACTTCAATATTCCATCAACGTAAATTTTTGACTGAACACCATCAAAAGTATATACAACATTAATCCACTTATTTGTTCTGACATAATCAGCAGAATCAACAACACTGCTTGCGTGACCATAATCGCCATAAAACCCACTAATTTCTTCTTTGGATGTATCAGCAGTGATAGCACAATCAGTATGGAGATCGGTAACTCGTAATGAATAGACACCCGGCAATTGGTCAACCGTACCTTTTTGTATTATCTGGTTGCCATGGCATTTACCGGGGTAAAAACCACTCAGTTTTACAATGGCCGCGATAGTAATGTTTCCGGGATTAAGCGAAGGACTATTTTTAACCTGCATATAACTGCTGGTCCCGTTAAATAAGTAAGCATTGTTAGCTTTTCCGAAACGGTCAGTAGTCTTTACTGCGTTATTAAAAACGATAGTATTATTGTTACCACTGCTGTCGTTCAGCGTTCCATTATTAAAGTTATAATAGGCTACCAGCCCATCGCTTAGATCATAACAATTGCAATTAACGCTGTCAATAATATGTACGGTGTCTTTTGTATGAATCGTGTCTTTAATGAAGACGGTATCAGTAATTACTTGTTTTTTACAGGAACTGACGTTTGCTTCCAGCGAGAATAAAATAACAATGAGTGTGGATAGTCCAATAACAGATCGTAAAACTTTCATAGACAGGTTTTGGGGTTGAAAATTGATTTGATTAACTTCCTCAAACGAAATAAAAAGGAAATCATTGCTTAGGTGCGTGCAAAATAATAAAAGTTACCTGTTCGAAACCTAAACCAAATTCTGTTACATCGCCAATACTGTGTATTAATTATATTTTAATGCGTACCGGCCAGCATAATGACTAAAATCAATCAAATGACTGCCAACGTCCTAAAGTGTATATTTACAGCTTTACCATGCATGATTTAATAATAGCTATTCTAATATACGATGCCAACAATAACAGGTCAGGTAGTTGATATTTTTAGCCGTAACATTTACCCGGCTGCCATTTTTTATGAAGAGGGAAAAATTATTTCAATAACACCTTTGCAGGATAACGCTGAAACACCCGCTCACTTTATTACACCAGGTTTTACAGATGCACATGTACACATCGAAAGTTCGATGCTGATACCGGCTGAGTTTGCAAAACTGGCCGTTGTGCATGGCACTGTTTCTACCGTCAGCGACCCGCATGAAATAGCGAATGTATGCGGTATGCGCGGAATTGAATTTATGATTGAAAACGGCAATACCGTTCCATTCAAATTTAATTTCGGCGCACCCAGCTGCGTACCTGCTACTACTTTTGAAACTGCAGGGGCTGCCATCGACGCAAACGACATCGAAAAATTATTAGCGCGTGATGACATCAAATACCTGAGCGAGATGATGAATTTTCCCGGTGTATTGGATAAGGATGACCAGGTCATGAAAAAAATGGCGTCTGCACATGCTTTACATAAACCTGTCGACGGTCACGCCCCGGGCCTGCGTGGTGAAGCCGCAAAACAATACATTGACGCCGGCATCAGTACCGATCATGAATGTTTTACCAAAGAAGAAGCACTGGACAAATTAAAGAATGGAATGAAGATCCTGATACGAGAGGGAAGCGCTGCCAAAAATTTTGAAGCGTTAATTGATTTGCTGCGCGAATATCCTGACAGGATGATGTTCTGCAGCGATGATAAACATCCTGATAGCCTGGTAGCCGGCCATATTAACCAGCTTTGTGCACGCGCCGTTGCAAAAGGTATTGATGTTTTTAATGTGTTACGCGCTGCCTGCATCAACCCTGTACTGCATTATAAAACAAATACTGGTTTACTGCGTCCGGGCGATGCCGCAGATTTTATCGTATTAAAAGATTTAAAAAGCTTTGACGTTATACAAACATACATTGATGGCAAACTGGTGGCAAAAGACGGGAAATCTTTGATTGAAACAACACCCGAACTACATCAGCCTGCCGTAAATAATTTTAACTGCGGCTTAAAATTACCGGCTGACTTTTCGATTGATTATAATCAGGAAAAAACCATCACCGTTATTGAAGCACTCGACGGGCAACTCATTACCAATAAGCTTGAATGTTCGCCTGCAGTAATGAACGGTAAAATCATAAGTGATATTGATAAAGACATCCTGAAGATGGTTGTCGTTAACCGTTATTTTACTGCGCCCATTGCAAAAGCATTTATTAAAAATATTGGTCTGAAACAGGGCGCCATTGCCTCATCGGTTGCACATGATAGTCATAACATTGTTGCCGTAGGTGCAGATGATGAAAGCCTTTGCAAAGCTGTAAACCTGGTGATAGAAAAACAAGGTGGCATCAGTTGTGTAAGCAATGATGCAGACATGGTTCTCGGGTTGCCGGTTGCAGGGTTAATGAGTAATGAAAACGGCTATCATGTGGCGAAAGCATATACTGCTATTGATGCCATGGCAAAGCGCCTTGGCAGCTCTTTATCAGCCCCTTTTATGACACTTTCATTTATGGCTTTGCTGGTGATACCCCACGTAAAATTGAGTGATAAAGGTTTGTTTGACGGGGATGCGTTTGAGCTGAAATCGTGAAACTTGCGGCGGCGTCAACCGTGAGCGCTTGCCCCATGTTAAAGCACCTTGTATTCGTGTTCTCACGTCAGGTGTCTCACGTTTAAGCCGCACGTCTCACATTTTCACCGTCTTTTTCCGATGCTTTACCGCCTTTTATCCTAACCATGCCTTAAAAGCATAGCCTGCAACACTGCGCCCGGCTATTTTTGTACTATAAATAACTTGAATCATGGATACCCCAAATCAAAATCCCGATATAAACAATCCCCAGAAAAAAGGACGTGTGTGGGGTGGCCTCTTTTTACTTTTTGTAGGATTTGTTTTCTTTGTTAAAGAAGCCGATTTTTTCTTTTTTCCCAATTGGCTTTTTTCATGGCCAATGATATTGATAGGTGTAGGCGTTTATACTGGCCTTAAACATAATTTTAGGGGAGCCGGTTGGTTAATACCAGTAATTATCGGCGGCATTTTCCTGGTTGACCGGATGGATATTGGTTTAGATCTTCATCGCTTTATTTTTCCCATCATTGTTATCGGAATTGGTCTTGTAATGATATTACGTCCCAAACACAATGGTGTAAATGGATGGGATAACTGGGGAGGCCCGGGCCGCTACAGGCGCAACCGCGATTATACAAATCCAACCTATACAAATACTACATCACCCGTTCAGCCTGTTCAACCAATTTTACCCGGAGTAACCGGCACAAATCCGCAGGGCCAGAACCAAAATTATTATTACGGGGAAGATTATTTTGACATTACTTCTGTATTGGGCAGTACGCACCGCGTTGTTACTTCCAAAAATTTTAAAGGGGGTGATATTACCTGCTTTATGGGTGGTGCCGAAATAGACTTAAGCCAGGCAGATATTAATGGAAGCGTAGTAATCGACATAACCACTGTAATGGGAGGAGCTAAATTAATTGTGCCCACCAATTGGGAAGTAAAACCAGAAATAACCAATGTACTGGGCGGTGTGGAAGACAAGCGCCAGATCCAAGGTAAAATAATTGATTTTAATAAAGTTCTCATTCTTAAAGGCACCGCTTTTATGGGTGGTATTGAATTAAGAAGTTTTTAAAAATAAATTTCTATTGTCCTTTTTACATGGCATCGGTTGTTAGGAATTTGTATCCCTGAAAAGAATCCCCACCCCTGCTCCTTCAACATTCAACTTCAACCAAAATTATTTTGTATGAACTGGTACCTCACTAAAATCGTTTATCAGATTATTTGTGGCGAAGGCAACCATACAGCGCAGTTTGATGAACAACTGCGTTTAATATCGGCTGCAGACGAGCACGAAGCTTTCAATAAAGCGCAAAGCACGGGCAAAGCGGAAGAGGAAAGTTTTTTTAACCAGCAACAACAACTGGTAACATGGAAATTTATTAATGTTTGCGAGCTATACAAATTAAGTGAACTGATAGATGGCGCTGAACTATACAGCCGCATACAGGAAGCGGACAATGCAGACAGGTTTATTGAAGTAGTAAATGGTAAAGCTGATTATATACAAGGTGATAATGTTTTACGTTCTTTACAATTAATTTAAACCAACCATTGTGGCAGCACCACTTTCACAAAAAAAATTCTTGTTTATTTTTATTGCCTGGTGGCTCATTTGGGCAGCCATGCAAACCTGGATTGTATATGGTTTGGGTTACTCATTACTCATAGATGTAACAGACAGTGCTGTTTCTAATATTTTACTCGCTGTTGCCTGTATGCTCATCAGTAATAACCTCAAATATTACCTGCCACAGCAACAACGGTATGGTTACCTGCTTATATTAATCGCATTGACTGCAGGCGCCTGGTTGCTGGCCGTTAAATATGCCTTGCCATTGGTTATTACAGATGAAAAAGGCTACAGTTTGTTTCTTGCAAAATCATTACCGGTTCGTTTTGGCGTAGCTTTTCTTGTAATAGGGTGCATGGCTATGATTAGCGTTATATGGTATGGTTTTGAAGACCAAAAAACAAGTGCGTTAAGAAAAACAGAAGCAGAGCAACTTACAAAAGATGCAGAATTATATAAACTACGCCAGCAACTGCAACCGCATTTTTTATTCAACAGCCTCAATTCAATTAATGCGCTGATTGGTACACGGCCGCAGGAAGCAAGAACGATGGTG
>JBDUAY010000393.1:0-5597 GCA_040004415.1 Bacteroidota bacterium
AAAAATTGAAACGAAAAAGTCAGGCGCTTTTTTCGCGGGCGATCAACAATACCCCTTTGCAGTTTAGCGCGTATAGATCTTACTGGAATTATAAGTTTAGCAAATCATCTCAAATAAAAGCGGCTTCTTTAACTGACAAATTACATTATATAGCAGAGAAACCGAATTATGGAGCCGGTGTCGGTCATCAGTTGGCCAACTGGAACGCCGGATATTACTTTTCCCGTTATTACGATCTTACGTTTGCGCATTTCCCTTTTTCAAATGAAAAATGGGAGGCCCTGCTTGGATTTGGTGAAAAAGAAACCAGCGCAGATTCATTACTGAAAGACGGCAGTTTTAAAAAAGTAAGATTGCCCCGGTTCAACAGTGACAAAGAGCAGGATCTAAAACGGATACGTAATATTATACAATCGTATAGCAATAAGAAAGTGCTTTTTTTGCTGGCGCAAGACCAGGGATACAACCGCCAATGCGATACCAGTGCAGTATTATCAGAAAAATTCTTTAGTGCCGCGTCACGTAAGCAAAATAAACTGTTTTATAATACAGACAATTTTAACATTGCCATTCATATCCGGCGCGGAGATGTTGCCGACATGAAAAAAAGTGATGATTCCAACTGGGGGCAGCGATGGCTCAACAATGACTATTACCTGGCTGTTTTGAACCGGGTTCTTTCTGCGCTTGCTACAAAAAAAGAAATAAATATCTATCTTTTTTCGCAGGGAAAGAAAGAAGATTTTCCAGAGTTCCGTAACATCAATAATATGCATTATTGCCTTGACGTAAACGGCTATGATTCTTTTTTGCATTTGACATATGCAGATTTATTAATCAGCAGTAAAAGTTCATTTTCATATAAACCAGCATTAATTTCAAAGGGAATAAAAATTTGTCCCGCCAACTTCTGGCACGCTTATCCTTCAACAGATGATTTTATTCTTGCAGCTGATGATGGAAAGTTTGATGAAATAAAGTTGCTAAACATGCAACAAGAAGCATTTAGTTATTGATGCAGGCTTGTTGCTGTATATGAATTACAGAACTTGCAAAACACCAACCCAATACTATGTTAAAAGTTACCCTGCAGGCACTGAGAAAAATAAATCTATCAATTAATCCCGCAGCGTCTGCCTTCGGACGCAACTGGACAATGTTTCCGGCAAAAGAATATTCATCTTCACTTATTTTTAAAGAGCTTACCTCAGATAAGCCTGTTATGATTGCCCGGCTCGGCTCTACAGAACTCGCATGCCTTGTCAATTGCATGGCAGTGAAGAATCCTGATCAATTTAGATCAATTAAGGGTTTCATAAATGGAAAAACACCAAAATGGTGGTGGGATAAAAAAATTATGGAGCAAATGCATAACTGGTCAGGGTTTTTTCCCTCAACAGAATCTAACATTGGAAAGTTTTACGACATGATGCTGGCCGATATGCCCAAGGTTGATGTTCTTGGTTCATGGCTGAAAGAAGAAGAATTTTTTAAAAAAGAACTGTCGCCGGCAAAAAAAGTAATGCTGGAAGACCTGGAACCTTTTTTTACAATCAATCCCTGGACAAAAGCACTGGAAGGGAAAAAAGTGCTGGTCGTTCATCCGTTTGCAGATACGATACAAATGCAATATGCCGTTAGAAATAAATTATTCGACAACGGACTGCTGCCCGACTTTGAACTGATAACAATTAAAGCTGTGCAGAGCATTGCTAAAGAAGAAACCCGGTTTAAAGACTGGTTTGAAGCACTCGATCATATGAAGGAGCAAATCGCATCCATCGATTTTGATATTTGTATACTGGGATGCGGCGCTTATGGATTTCCATTAGCCGCCTATGTTAAAGAGATGGGGAAAAAAGCTTTTCACCTGGGCGGTATTACCCAATTGCTTTTCGGTATAAAAGGCGGCCGCTGGGATCAGTACATTGTTTATCCTTATGCAAATTTGTATAACAATTATTGGGTAAAGCCAGGAGACAAAGAAAGACCTAAGAACGCCGGTATTGTAGAAGGTGCTACGTACTGGTAAAACCGAAATATGGCACTGCATTTATAGCAAAGAATAACCTGTAACAAACCATGATAAAGAAAATCAACAATTATAAATATCCTTTATGAAAGAATATGCCAAACTAATTCTTTCCATAGTACCTGCGATAAGGTGGCGCATGGCATTTGCGATCAACGGAGCCAAAAAAAGCACTGTATCCATTCCGGCTATGTTTTACAAATCATCTTTTTCATTAAAAGGATCAGATAACAAATTAAAGGTGACAGGCAAAACAGAGAAAACAAATTTCTTTATAGATGGCATTGGAAATACGGTTACGCTGAACAATGCTGAGGTTAGCAATTCAATAATAACATTAACCGGCAATAATAACAGTTTTCAATGCGAAGAAGGTGTAGTGCTAAGAAGTTCTGTTGTTACTATCAGGGGCAATTCCTGTAATATAAGAATAGGAAAGGCAACTACTTTTGGCGGTGCCAGGCTTATCAGTGCCGGCGAAAATAACGAAATCATTATCGGCGCCGGTTGTTTGTTTGCTGATTTAATAGAAATATGGGCCAGTGATACACATCCTATTTATAACAACAAAAATGAGATCATTAATAAAGAAAAATCGATACACATAAGAGACAAGGTTTGGGTTGGGGCGAGGGCCATTATTCTTAAAGGCGTTACTATAGAATCAGGAAGTGTAGTTGGCATGGGCAGTGTGATTATTAATGATGTTCCGATGGGTTCTGTTACAGTAGGAAGTCCCAATAGAATTGTAAAAGAGAATATCAGCTGGTCACTGTATTAACCGATTTATAACCTTGCCGCAAAAAAAGAAATAAACATCCTGATGCACGTACTACATATTTTTAATGAGATTAATTTTTCCGGGGCAGAAATTATGTATGCGAACGCCGCACCCATGTTTCAGGCAAAAGGTATTCAAATGACAGCGGTAAACACAGGAGACAAATTGGGAAACTTTGCCAGCGAGTTTGACAAAGCCGATATCAAAATTATTCACCGCCCGCTTTCTTTGGGATATAAAAATCCTGTTTTTCTGTTCCGTTATTTTCGTGCGGTATATGCCTACATAAAAAAAGAAAATGTAGATGTTGTTCATGTACATAGATCAGATGTATTCTGGTATTATTCCTTGTCTGCAGCGCTGGCAGGCAAAAAAACAATCATGACGCCGCACAACGTTTTTAAAAACCGGAAAATAACATGGCTTAAAGCTTACCTGGAACGCCTGAGCGCAAGAAAAATTTTAAAAACAACTTTCCAGACAATTGGCGAAAGTGTATATAATAACGAACTCATTTATTATAAGAATCCATCGGTAAGAATTAATAACTGGTACGATGCCAAACGCTTCTATCCCCCATGTATAAACGAAAAAAAAGAACTAAGAGAAAAACTTGGAATTGAACAGGATGATTTTGTGGTGATATCTACCGGAAGTTGCAGTGCAGTAAAAAATCACGCTGCTATTATTGATGCCATGGCGTTGCTTCCGCCGCAACATTCCTGCATTTACCTGCATTTAGGTACCGGGCAACTTGAAACAACAGAAATAAGAAAGGCTGCTGAACTGAACGTTTCGGATAAGGTCAAATTCTTGGGCAACAAAGTAAACGTACGCGATTATCTTATTGCTGCTGATGTATATATCATGCCCTCGAAATTTGAAGGACTCAGCATTGCTGCTATAGAAGCAATGGCCTGTAAACTGCCTTCTATTTTATACAATTCTCCGGGGCTGACTGATTTAATCAAAAATGATAACAATGGGTTTCTAATTGATCCCGAACCAGCGCAAATTGCTGAAAAAATAATTCTGTTTAAAAAAAATCCGGATATAGCGGCTGAAAAAGGCAACAATGCCTTTCATTTTGTGCAATCCAGTTTCAGCATTGAGAACGGCGTAAATGGCATAACTGAATTATACAGCAAATAAAAAATTAATGAATATCCGTTTGCTCATAATCATTTCATTTATATGCACGCTTTTGTGTGACACATTATTATATATGAATGGTTCCATGTCATTGCCGCTAAATCCGGCTGTACTTATCACTCTTAAATTGACGTCACTCGTCTGCCTGTTAATTCTTAACACCCGCATAAAGTGGAAGAATGAGTTTCCTGCCTGGGCCAGTTTATTTTTTTCTGGTTTGATTTTATGGGGATTGGTCACAATCGTAAGAGGGCTTTTTCTTGCGAAAAATTACTGGGACTGGAAATATCTTATTCAGAATACAGGCTTCGCATTTCTGGTTCCCTATGCAGTAATTGCAGGCGCTTTGTATAATTACTGTGACAGCTTATTTAAACTGATAGTAACGAAACTATTTGTCTTTGGGTTCCTTGTTATTCCGCTAACGATAAAGATTGATATACAGCGCGAGTTTTTCCCCAGGGGTATAGCGATCACCTGCAGTTTCTTTGTACTTATTATTCCCTATGTGAAGGATAAATGGCGATTTGTAATAACCTGTGTGGCATTAACCGCCGTTTTTATTGCATTGGACTACCGTGCCAATATAATAAGAATGACTTTTGCTTTCCTGATGGTTGCAATGTTCTATTCAAGAAAATACGTACCTGCTATTGTAATTAAACTGGCTTGCCTTGCCTGCCTGCTGATACCCTTTATTTTTCTTTTTTTGGGCGTTACCGGCGAGTTCAACGTTTTTAAGCCGTCGGAAGATATTGACAAGTATTCTATTCAGTATGACAACGGCCTGGAAAATAACCTTGCTGAAGATACCCGCACATTTCTTTACCAGGAAGTATTATTATCTATGAAAGCGAGGAACACCTTTTTTTTTGGCGAAAGTGCAACCGGTACATACACTACAGATTATTTTGAAGACGATGTAGGGCAGAAAAAGCAACGCTATGGATCAGAAGTAGGTTTTTTGAATACCTTACTTTATTCTGG
This sequence comes from Bacteroidota bacterium, assembly GCA_040004415.1. Taxonomy (GTDB): domain Bacteria; phylum Bacteroidota; class Bacteroidia; order Chitinophagales; family Chitinophagaceae; genus JACMLD01. The sequence continues at coordinate 4,953 of JBDUAY010000393.1, forward strand.
CCTGGTTGGTGTACTCTTATTCGCACTGGTGTTATTTTCGGCAGTTTATTACGGCGTTGTGTATTCCAATAATTTCCTTTGTAAAATGTTGGCCGTATTCCTGGCATTTAAATGGAATATGTTTTTTATAGAAGATTTTCTAGAATATAATATGAACTACTATTTTCTATGGCTGTCGGTCGGATTGTGCTTATCAAAAAGTTTCCGGGCATTGTCTGACGCAGATATGAGAGCATATTTTGACTTCTCAGCAAAGAAAACGGTGGTAAAAACAGCAACACCAGTATCCGTTTGAATAAAATCGATAATTCAATTTGAAAAAAATATGGTTTTTATCGTCGTGCCCGTTTTTAATCGCGTTGCCCTTACTTTAAAATGTCTTCAGTCTGTTGCAAACCAGACCTACAAAGACTATAAAGTAATTGTTATTGATGATGGTTCAACAGACGGCACCGCTGAAATGGTACAAGCTTCGTTTCCTGCCAGCATAATAATTAAGGGTGATGGAAATTACTACTGGACAAAATGCGTAAATACCGGCATCCTTAGTATACAAAATCAAATGACTGAAAAAGATTTTGTATTGCATGTAAACAACGATACTGAATTCGATCCGCGCTATATAGAAAACCTGTTGTGCTTTCA
>JBDUAY010000394.1:0-5570 GCA_040004415.1 Bacteroidota bacterium
AATGTTTGCAGTGCGGGTGTTTACCAGAACGAACCAGCAATAACCGTCTTTGGTACGCTAGCATTGGAACGTTGGGAAGTTATGGGTCGCGGCGTTTCAACAGTCAACCGATCCGCTTACATTTGCAGCATGGATTACATCGTTCCACCGCAAACGCGTATCGGGCACGTGCATTTAAAAGTTTCCGACCTCGATCGGTCATTGAAATTTTACCGCGACCTGCTCGGCTTCCAGGAGACCCAACGGTATGGAGATGGCGCTGTCTTTATTTCTGCTGGTGGCTACCATCATCATATTGGTTTAAATACATGGTACAGTAAAAACGGGCCGCCGGCACCGGTAAAGTCTGCGGGCTTGTTTCATACGGCTATTTTATACGCTACGCGAAAAGATTTGGCCGCCATCTTTAAAAGATTAATGGATGCAAAATATCCTTTAACAGGCGCTTCTGATCACGGTGTTTCGGAAGCATTATACCTGGACGATCCGGATGGCAATGGTGTTGAATTGTATTGGGACAAGCCAAAAGAACAATGGCCCGTGGATAAGGAAGGCAATCTTCTGATGGGAACTGAATCGCTTGACCTGCAGCGCTTGCTGGCAGAACTGGATGTTGCTTAGAATCTAATGGCCTCTGCTTAGCGTTGTTCGGTTTGCAACATCTCTTTCAGCGGTTGTCCACCTTTGATGCCAAAATCCATGGTACGTATAGGGAATGGGATCATGATATCGTTTTTGGCGTACGCATTTTTTATACGGATGACCGCCTCGCTGGTCGCTTTTAGAACATCTATCTGCTCGGGCGATTTTATCCAGATACGAAGAACCAGGTTAATAGAGCTGTCTCCAAATTCCATGAAAAAAAGTGTAGTGTCATCGTCGGGCGAAGTATGCGCTATATCTTTTACTGCATTAAGGGTTACCTCTCGCACTTTTTCCAAATCATCCCCATAAGAAACGCCGATTTTCAAATCAATTCTTCTTTTACCCAGCAGCGAAAAATTCTCGATTGGATTCTGAAAAACCTCTTTATTGGGAATGATAACCATCGGTCCCTGGAACGTTCTTAATACCGTATCGCGCAGGTTAATTTCCTCCACCTTACCGGTATAATCCTTTAGTTTAACTACATGGCCTATGTGAAAAGGTTTCCTGAATGAAATGAAAACGCCCGACATAAAATTAGTGGCAATATCCTGGAAAGCAAACGCCAGTGCCAGGCCAAGTATACCTGCACCTGCCAGAATGGAAGTGACGGCCTTGTCAAGATTGAGAATGGAAAGTACCGTGAAAATAGTAATGCCAATTAAGAATATCCGCACAACAGAACCAAATAAATTGTTTAAAGTAGAGTTGCCCGATACTTTGCTAATTAAAGCGACAGCGATTTTGGTGAGTTTGCCCGCAACAAAAAATCCAATTACCAAAATAACGGCTGCCAGTAAGATATTCGGCAACAGCTTTATAAGTTCATGCAGCCAGGTAACTAATTTTTCACTGATAAGCCGGTATGCTTCGCTGATATCCATACTTCCACATTTTTAGTTGAGGGAATTGTACAATGTAAGCTTTTATGCGTAAACGAGCATGTAAAATCTGCCGTCATTTTGTATTAGTACAGCAAGATCTACAGGTGCAAAATACATCCAGATGGATGAATAGATGTCGGAAGACTAAGTCTATTTTTTTGAGTATTCTTCCAACGATTCTCTTTCTTTTTTTGAAAGGCTATGAATGCCACGCTGATTTATTTTGTCGAGTATGCGATCTACTTCCTGCTGGCTGTTTTTCTTTTTAGAATTGTACCGGTCATCTGCCGTATAATTGTACTTGTGCGTAAACCAGTAATTATCTACAAATAATAATTGCGGTTTTGTTATGATAATGATCATAAAAGCAATGGTTGGCAAAAACAACAAAATAATCGGAATGGTATTTTCGGTTAAAGCCGCCGGGTGAAATGCAACCGCTATCAGCATGCCCGTTAAAGCACCACCCAGGTGTGCTTCATGACCAATATTATCTTTTCTAGATCGAATGCCATAAATAGAATATAAAATAAAGAGCAGGCCAAATAACCAGCCGGGAATAATAATAATGCGCATACCCGGGAAAATAGCAATGGCCGCAAATATGAGACCGTTGATGGCACCCGATGAACCAACAGAACTATAGCCTGGATTTTTGCGATGAATCAATAATGCGACCAGGTTACCGCCAATAAGACTGGCAAGATATAATAACAGGAATTTCTCCCACCCAAAAAACCTTTCCAGGTCGAAACTAAAAAACAATAATGTTACCATGTTAAACAACAGGTGCTGCCAGTTTACATGCACAAAACCTGATGTAACCAATCGTTTATAGTCGCGGTACAGCAATATCTTTTCTACTTCAAATTCAAGCTTCGCGTAAAAATCGCTGCTTTTAAAACCTTTGTAAGAAAGATAACAGGTGGTTGCTATGATAATAAGACTTACAATGCCCGAAATTCCCATACGGTACTTGCTTTTTAGAAGGTTTACGTTTTAATCAAATTTAATAAAAAATGTCTACAACTTTAGCCTGGAATAGTTTACCGGCAAAGCTTCTGCCAGACTTATATTGTCATTAAAAATGCCAAAAACGGTGCTGCCGCTGCCGCTCATTGCTGCATATACGGCACCGAGCGCATACAGATTTTCTTTGACAGCTTTTAGCTGCGGGTATTTGTTGAATACAGGCATTTCAAAATCATTTTGCAAAAAATGTCTCCAGCTTTCTACCGGTTGCATGATAATATCTCTCAGCACCAGCGATGCCGTTAACATATCGTTTACGTTTAATTGTGCGAAAGCCCATCCGGTATTCACATGAATGCCCGGATTTGCAAGGACCAGCTGATAAGCGGAAAGATCGACGGGCAGCGGTTCAAGAATTTCTCCGCGGCCGGTAGCAAGGCAAGGTTTATTGATAATGAAAAACGGACAATCGCTGCCCAGTTGCAACCCATATTGGATAAGTTGTTGCGAAGAAAGTTCCAGGTGAAATTTATTATTCAGCATTTGCAGCATACAAGCGCCATCTGCAGAACCACCGCCAAGTCCGGCGCCCATTGGAATATTTTTCAACAGGTGAATTTGTACAGCGGGTAAATCCGGGAAATCATTTTTTAGAAGATGCCAGGCTTTTATGCAGAGATTATCAGTTGCGTTGCCATGAACAGGTGTTCCGTAGTTGCAGAGAGTTGGCTGCTGTTCTTGATTTTGCGCGGGCACAATTTCAAGTGCATCTTTTAACGGAATGGGGTAAAAAATTGTTTCGATGTCGTGAAAGCCATCACCGCGTTTTTGCAGTATTTGCAGACCAAGATTTATTTTACAATTGGGGAATACAATCACGAACGGCGTATTAATTTGCTTTTGCGAATTACATGCATTTTTGCTGATCTTAAAAATGTTGTTTGTAAAATAAATACAGCGTACGCGTACCGTGGGTTGCACCCGGGCGGCTGGCATGTAAGCCCGCGGAGCTATTGGTGCCAACGGAATATCCGGCTGGCCGAAATCTTAATCCCGATAATATATTGGAAGTATTTTTTATGATTTTGACGTGCGTTTAAAATCAGCCTGATAAGTACAAGGGACTTAAATATCAGTAGCTGTTGGTGAAATGTAAAAGGATGAACATGATGATCAACCCGGAACGGGTTGAATGTGCGGCCTATTCATTGAATGTTGCCGCGAATGATGCGCGTTGAATAGAATTACCAAAAGTACACGGGAGCGACACCCGTCCGAACGATGTTCATCCGGGCGGGCAACGATGTTTAATAGAATTCCCACTGCCTGGCTCCAAAGAAAAAACCGGCTATTTGCTTTGTTGGTGAAATACCAGGAAAGGCTGAGACGGAAATCAGCTATCCTGCCATCCGCGAATCTTCTTATCCTTTCCGGGCGTTAATTTCATCTCTTATTACAATGGCGCGCAGGTAATCTTCGTGTTCCAGCACTTCTGTAAGCAAAGTATGCAGCTCTTCTACCGTCAGGTTTTTAAGATCTTCCTGGCCGGAATGTTCAGTAATGGGTTTTACCGGCCCATCGCCTTTTTTCTTTTTGCCGGTGTCTTCCATTAAAATGCCGGCGCTTTCAAGAATATGTTCATAGGTATAAATAGGGCACCCAAATCTCACCGCCAGTGCGAGCGCATCCGAGGTGCGGGAATCAATTTCTACTGTGTCGTTCTCACTTACGCACACCAGTTTACTGTAGAAAATGCCTTCTTGTAAATCGCTTATAATAATCTCGGTGAGATCTACCCCAAAAGCATGCATGAAATTTTTCATCAGGTCATGCGTAAGCGGCCGGCTGGGCTGCATTTTTTCCAACGCCACTGCAATTGCCTGTGCCTCAAAGCCTCCAATAACAATGGGTAGCCGTCTGAGGCCATTAATTTCTCCCAATACAACTGCATAGGAATGAGTTTGGGTAATGCTGTGCGATAACGCCACTATTTCCAGTTCAATTCTTTTCATAATAAAACACGAAAATAACGGAATTTTGAAAACAAATGCAAGGATGTTGCCGGTTTTAAACGGATTGATATTATTGTGCTAAACGCATAAATATCTGTGAATTACCTACAGGCCATTATTCATTCCATTTTCTGCGGATTGGTTGACTCAAAAAACAAAAGCAAGCCTTTACCAGAAGCGCCCCGGTGGTTCAATACAGGAAATTACTTATGCCGTAGCTTATTTTTAAATACTTTTTCAAATTTTTCCAGTTTGGGCCGAATTACATAGTAGCAATATGGCGCTGCGCCATTGTTAGTATAATAATTCTGGTGGTATTTTTCTGCTGAATAGAAATTTTTAAATGGCTCTACGGCGGTGACAATTGGTTTGTCAAATGCGCCGCTTTTATCCAGCTGAGTCTTATATTTTTCGGATTTGCCACGTTGTTCTTCATTGCGGTAAAAAATGACGCTGCGGTATTGCGGGCCAACATCATTGCCTTGTTTATTGAGCGTAGTAGGATCGTGCGTTTGCCAGAATACTTCCAGCAATTCATCAAAACTAATTTTTAACGGGTCATACACAATCTCGATCACTTCTGCGTGCCCGGTGGTTTTTTCGCAAACCTGTTCATATGTGGGGTTTTTAATATGGCCACCACTGTAGCCGCTCGTTACTTTTAACACGCCTTCCACTTCCTGGAAAACAGCTTCGCTGCACCAAAAACAACCGGTACCAAATGTGGCCGTATCGGTTTTTAAATAATTTTCTGTTTTGGAAGCGGGTGCTGCCGCATCAGTTAAGCTACTCATCGATTTATTGGGATTTAAATTATTATCGCAGGATGCCAGCATAAACAGGCCTACCAGGGTACTTGCTATCACCGGCGATACCTTCATACAATAATTTTTTAGCGGATCTATTCCTCAAATGTCGCGCAATTTTTATTACATCAAAGATGATTTTTACATCGTATGTGGCAACCGCCGGGTTTTTAAAAAAGCTATGCAGATTTAACTAAATTAGTCGAGCCTCAAAGAGTAGGATTGGTGAAGTTGAAGTCACAGTAGTACAG
>JBDUAY010000395.1:0-5556 GCA_040004415.1 Bacteroidota bacterium
GAATTTTACGAGGGCGTACAACTGGCCGCAGACTCATTGGCGCAAGAAAAAGTAGCGTTGGATATTGAAGTATTCGATACCAGGTCTTCATCTCAGACACTGCAGCAACAACTTAACTCTGAAGCGATGCAGCATGCCGGGTTAATTATCGGCCACGTAACCCCTGCGGAAGCCAGGGTGCTGGCTGACGCTGCGCTGAGAAAAAACATTCCTTTTATCAATGCGAATCTTCCGAATGACGCAGGTATCAGTAATAATCAGTCATTGATTATTCTAAATTCAACTTTGCAAACGCACTGCGAAGGCATTTACCGCTTTCTGCAAAGAAATTATCCTATCTCCCCCGTAATTATTTTCAGGAAAAAAGGTGTGATGGAAGATCGGTTACAAGCTTACTTTGCCGATGCAGAAAAAAACACGTCCGGTGTAAAACTCAAAATGAAGATCATTTCAACTGATGACGCAAAGTCCGGATCGTTACTTAAATATTTAGATAGCACAAAACTGACCATGGTGATTGCCGCCAGTTTAGATGAAACATTCGGCAAAAATATCGCGCGGCAACTGGCTGCTTGTTCAAAGAGCTATCCCACACTCCTTATTGGCATGCCCACCTGGGATGCTATCACCGATTTCAATAAAAAAGAATACAAAGGCCTCAGCATCATTTATACCACTCCCTTTTACAACGCCAAGACAGATAAAACAAGCACCAGCATAAACAATTATTTCAAAAACGTTTTATATTCACGTCCCAGCGATATGGTTTTCCGCGGTTACGAATGCATGTACCGCTTTGGAAAATTATTGATAGACAAAGGCAGCAACCTCAACACCAGCATTGGTGAAAAAAAATATAATGTCTTTACCGACTGGGATATTCAACCCGTTCTTGACAAACAAACACTCTCCCTGGATTATTTCGAAAACAAAAAATTGTATTTCGTAAAAAAAACTGACGGTATTATTAAACAGGTATTTTAACGCAGGCGCACATCTGCGTGTCTGCCGGTAAAATGCCACGTGGCGGACCTGCGTGTCCGCCTCTGCAGATCCGGCATGATTATTTTTATGTTTAATACAACTAATACTTTAGTTCTCAGTACTAAATACCAAAAATCTTCATACTGTATGCCCCTGATAGAATTTACAGACAGCGGTCTTTATTGTGCGCAGGGTCAGTTTTATATTGATCCGTGGAAGCCGGTAGATAAAGCGATCATCACCCACGCGCACAGTGATCATGCGAGATGGGGGTCAAAATATTATCTATGTCATCATTTTACAAAACCAATATTACAATTACGGCTGGGTGACAACAATTATGAAAGTGTTGAGTGGAACGAGCCGGTGTATATGGACGGCGTAAAAATCACCTTGCATCCCGCAGGACATATTATTGGTTCATCACAAATACGGGTTGAATACAATGGCGAAGTTTGGGTGGTCAGTGGCGATTATAAAACAGAAAATGATGGGATCAGCGGATTGTTTGAACCAGTACGATGCCATACATTCATTACGGAATCTACATTTGGGTTGCCCATTTACCGCTGGCAACCACAGGAAGTACAATTTGATGCGATGCGTAAATGGATTCAACAAAATAAAGAAAACGGAAGAACCAGCTTGCTGCTGGCGTACAGTTTGGGCAAAGCACAACGGGTTATTAAAAACCTGGCATCTTCTGTTGACCATGTTTTTGTACATGGTGCGGTGTATAATACACAACAGGTATTTAAGCATGCGGGATGGAATTTTCCTGAAGTTGAAAAAGTAACCAATGAAATTTCGAAAGAATTATTTCACCAGAATTTAGTGGTGGCACCAGGTAGTGCCGCTGACAGTCCGTGGATTAAAAAGATGCAACCGGTATCAGTCGGCATTTGCAGTGGATGGATGCAGGTAAGAGGCAATACAAGACGAAAAAATGCAGACGCTGGTTTCGCACTCAGTGATCATGCAGACTGGGATGGTTTGCTGAATGCTGTAAAAGCAACGGGCGCATCAAAAGTATTTGTAACACACGGGTTTCAATCCGCTTTTAGCCGCTACTTAAATGAGCATGGAATAGAAGCCGGAGAAGTAACTACAGCGTTTGGCAACGGGGAGGAAGATGAAACCATTCCTGAGCAAACCGTAAATGAAATGGATGTTAATGCGGAATAATATATAAAAATGGATGAAGCAATAACAATTAGCGCAGCAGTTTCAGACAATGCTTCCACCGGAAAAGATGGTATGAAACTTTTTACACGGCTCGTGAATGTTTTGGGTACGTCTACCAAAACGAATGATAAGCTGGAGGCGTTGTCTGACTATTTTCACCTGGCAGATGACCAGGATAAAGTTTGGGTGATTGCAATATTTAGTGGCCGCCGGCCGAAGCGCGTTGTCAATTCAACCCAACTTTCCCTATGGTGCCTTGAACGCGTGAATATACCAGCCTGGCTGTTTGACGAAAGCTATCATACTGTTGGTGATTTAGCAGAAGCCATTGCTTTGCTATTACCAGAAAAAATAAATGCGCAACAGCCCCAAACGTTAAGCTGGTACATAGAAAAATTTATTGTTCTGCAAAAAGAAGAGGAGCGCTTGCGAAAACAATTTATTACAGAAAGCTGGAGCCAGATGGACAAAGAAGAAATCTTTGTTTTCAATAAATTGATCACCGGTGGTTTCAGAATCGGTGTATCGCAAAAAACGATGGTAAATGCACTGGCCAAAACCGTTAAGCTGGAGCCAAGTGTTATTGCGCACCGTATCAGCGGCAATTGGGATCCGGTTACAACATCGTTTGAACAGTTGCTCAGTGCAGAATCTGTGTCTATGGATTTCTCCAAGCCATATCCTTTTTACCTGGCCTATGCACTGGAAGAAGATATACAAGCGCTGGGCGATCCACAGCAATGGCAAGCGGAATGGAAATGGGATGGCATACGGGGACAGCTAATAAAAAGAAACAATGAATTGTTTGTCTGGAGCCGCGGTGAAGAATTAATGACGGACAAATTTCCTGAATATCATGTGCTAAAAGACAGGTTGCCGGATGGCGTTGTACTGGATGGCGAAATCATCCCCAGCATTGAAAAAAAACCATTGCCGTTTGCTTTGTTACAAACAAGAATTGGTAGAAAAAATATTACTAAAAAACAATTGCAGGACACCCCCATTACTTTCTTTGCATACGATTTACTTGAGTATAATGGCGAAGATTACCGCGACCGAACATTGCAGCAAAGAAGGGACTTGCTGGAGAAAATAGTTGCGGACACCAATCATCCCGCATTAATTATTTCACCCGTTATTAACTTTACAGAATGGGATCAGCTTAGCGCGATACGTTCTTCTTCGCGCGATATGGGTGCGGAAGGATTAATGCTGAAAAGAAAAGATTCAATTTACCAGGCCGGCAGAAAACGTGGCGATTGGTGGAAATGGAAAATAGATCCGCTGGTGATTGACTGCGTGATGATCTACGCACAAAAAGGTCATGGCAGAAGAAGTAATTTGTATACAGATTATACATTCGCTGTTAAAGATGGGGATAAGCTGGTGACTTTTACAAAAGCATATTCCGGTTTAACAGACAAAGAATTTGCCCAGGTAGATAATTTTGTAAAAAGAAATTCGATAGAAAAATTTGGCCCGGTGCGCACTGTAAAGCCAGAGCTTGTTTTTGAAATTGCTTTTGAGGGGATTGCAGCTTCTGCCCGGCACAAATCTGGTGTGGCACTGCGTTTTCCGCGTATCAACCGCTGGAGAAAAGACAAAAAACCAGGTGAAATCAATACGCTGGAAGATTTGCAGAAAATGCTTGAAGTATACGGAAAATAGCCATCAGCAATCTAAATTACCGGAGCCTGGCCGATAGTCCCCTCCACCAATAGTTTCCGAAGATTGCAGTAGTTTGATCCCACAACAAACCTACCGCAGCCTGATTTGGGGCAGCTGATATTACTTTCTTGCGCAACGCTGGGCGTTTCATCCGTCTGGTTTTTTAGTACGCAGGATTTTATCAAAACAATAATTAAAAAAAGCTGTTGTACAAGACAGCTTATTTAATTTTAAGGATATAAGTACAGCCTATGAAGAAGATACACGTGCTACTATTGATAGTAGTCATTTTTTCAGCATTTGCGGGTGTTGGAAAATGGCAGGGAGGAGAGCCTGCAAAACCAGTTTATATTCCAGAAAGTAAACAACGCACCGGCAATGCGGCGGCGGGTTTTAAATACCTGACCAACGGCGATTATGTAAAAGGTGGCATCCCCTATGATTATTTTTTGCTGGCCGTGGGCAAAAGTAAAACCAATTACCTGAACCGCGATGGATTGAATGCAACCATTACACATGAATACACTGTTGTAAAAGCACCCAACGGAGAAAATTTAGTTGCGCCCAATTGTATGCAATGTCATGCGCAGGTTTTTGAAGGAAAATTGGTGATGGGCATGGGGAATACCTACGCGGATTTTACCATGGGCCAGAAACTAAATCCGCAGGCATACAACATGCTGGAAAGCTTTCTTAAAAAAGGATCACCGAAAAAATATGAAGCCGCTAAACCTTTTATACAGGTTGCAAAAACGATCGGACCAGCAATAAGCACTGCTGTACGCGGTGTAAATGCAGCAGATCGGTTAGCAGCTGTGCTGGCCGCACACCGTGATCCGGCTACTTTTAAATGGAATGATACAGCCCTTATTGATATTCCGGCTGCAGTTATACCAAGCGACGTTCCACCATGGTGGTTGTTACGAAAAAAACATGCAATGTTTTATAATGGTTTTGGCCGTGGAGATTTTGGCAAATTTCTAATGGCATCTAATTTATTAACGGTGAATGACACGGCAGAATCCAGGGAAGTGGATACGCATTTCAATGACGTGCTATCATATATCTATAGTTTGCGTCCTCCAAAATATCCCAAACCCGTTAATGCAGCACTTGTAAAACAGGGAGCGATTATTTATACTATCAATTGTTCTAAATGCCATGGCAAATATGGTGCTGATGAAAGTTATCCAAACCTGCTGATACCAGAATCAGTTATTCAAACAGATTCATTGTTATTCAAAAATAATTATCAGAATCCCCAGTTCATTAATTGGTTTAATAACAGTTGGTTTGCTACCAGTGAACATCCGGCACGGCTTGAACCTTTTAATGGTTATATCGCTCCGCCGCTGGATGGCATCTGGGCAACGGCGCCGTATTTGCACAATGGCTCAGTTCCAACATTGGAAGGTGTACTAGACAGTAAAATGCGTCCTCCTTACTGGCAACGAAATTTTAATGATCCGGACTACGATTATGAAAAACTGAGCTGGCAGTTTACATCAGCAGCTGCTCCGGGCGATGGTGTTTACAATACTTCATTGCAGGGCTATGGGAATTACGGTCATTATTTTGGTGATAAATTAAATGACAAACAAAGAAAAGCAGTAATTGAATATTTGAAGACGTTGTAAGTTATGGCCTGTGAGACACGAAAATTGTTTAGAAGAAATTGTATTGGAGGATTGAACACCAGGTTTGAAAGAACTCAAGTTT
>JBDUAY010000054.1:0-18663 GCA_040004415.1 Bacteroidota bacterium
ACATGAAAGATCTGCTGGATGAAAGCGGATGCGGTCATATAAAAATATTTGGTGGTGGCGGTGGCACAATATTGCCACAGGAAATTAATGAGCTTCACCGCTATGGTATCACTAAAATTTACAGTCCGGATGATGGTCGCAAAATGGGACTGGAGGGCATGATTGATGAGGTGATAAAATTATGCAGCGCCCCCAAATCCTCCCAACAAGGAGACTTTGTAACTCACGCAGTACGGGTGCCAGCCAGCAATGGCAGATCCAAAATTAGTCATGATAACAGGTTTGCATTGGGCGAATGGAAAGATGTGATAACGATTGGAACAGCCATTACGAAAGCTGAACGAAAGGAAGATTACGCAGGGTTGTTAAAAAAAAGTGGGGCCGTCGGATTCAGGGGTGCCGTTCTCGGTATCACTGGCACAGGCGGTGCGGGAAAATCTTCTGTTACCGATGAAATTGTCCGGCGCTTCCTGCAAACATTTCCAGATAAAACGATTGCCGTTATTTCTGTTGATCCATCCAAGAAAAAAACGGGCGGGGCTTTGCTGGGTGACAGAATACGGATGAATGCCATCAGCCACCCGCGCGCATATATGCGTTCACTTGCCACACGGGATGATAATACGGCATTGAGCAGCGTCATGCAGGATGCTATTGATATTTGCGAAGCGGCGGCGTTCGATTTTATAATTCTTGAGAGCGCGGGCACCGGGCAAAGCGATGCATCGATCATCGACTATTGCGATGTTAGCCTGTATGTAATGACGCCTGAATATGGCGCAGCATCACAACTGGAAAAAATAAATATGCTGGATTATGCAGACATCATTTGCATAAATAAATTTGATAAAGCGGGCGCATTGGATGCACTCAGCGATGTACGGAAACAATACAAACGGAACCACGCACTTTGGACGAACAGTGACGATACATTACCGATCGTTGGCACAGCAGCAAATAAATTTAACGATGATGGCATAAATGCGTTATTCAACCTGCTGCTTCATACCATAAAAGAAAAAACAGCTATTAACTGGGGAGATTATACGCCTGCTTTTACAGGCATTGGCGCTGGCACCAATATTATTATACCGTCAAAGCGTAGCCGCTATTTGTCTGAGATTGCAGATAATAACCGCGACTATGACCAGTTAGTAAAAGACCAGGCGGCCATTGCAACAAAATTGTACCAGCTGCATGGTGCACTGGAAATAATTAAAAAGGCTCAAAATGCTTCTGCCGTTGACGTACTGCAGCAGCAAATAAGTTTTTATGAAACGCAGCTTACACCTGTTAGCAGGAAGCTGATGCAAAAGTGGCCCGAAAAAATTAAGGCTTATAAAGAAGATTACTACCAATATACGGTGCGTGATAAAGTGATACGTCAGCCAATGTTCACATATAGTTTAAGTGGTTTGCGCATACCTAAAGTGTTGTTACCAAAATATAAAGATTGGGGCGATGTACTGAGCTGGCAGGCACAGGAAAATACGCCCGGGCGTTTTCCTTTTACATCTGGCGTATTTCCGTTAAAACGGGAAGGCGAAGACCCAACGCGCATGTTTGCCGGTGAAGGCGGGCCGGAAAGAACCAACAGGAGATTTCATTATGTATCTGCAGACCAACCGGCAAAAAGATTATCTACTGCGTTCGACAGCGTTACATTGTACGGAGAAGATCCTGCAGTGAGACCCGATATTTATGGTAAGATTGGCAACAGTGGTGTAAGCATTGCAACGGTTGACGACGCAAAAAAATTATACAGTGGTTTTGATCTCTGCGATGCAAAAACTTCTGTGAGCATGACCATCAACGGACCTGCCCCGGTCATACTTGCTTTTTTTATGAATGCGGCAATCGATCAGCAATGTGAAAAATATATTGAAGAAAAAGGTTTGTGGGATAAGGCGGAAGCGATAAGGAATAAAAAATTTGAACGTCTCCAGCAGCCAACATACTACAATCCCGCTTCGCCCGAAAGATTGCCTGAAGGTAACAATGGGCTGGGGTTACGTTTACTGGGCATAAGCGGTGATGAAGTATTGCCTGAGGATGTTTATGAAAAAATTAAAGCCGCAACATTGCAACAAGTCCGTGGCACGGTGCAGGCAGATATTTTAAAAGAAGACCAGGCGCAGAACACCTGTATTTTTTCTACAGAATTTGCATTGAAATTAATGGGTGATGTGCAATCATATTTCATTACTCATAAAATTCGAAATTTCTATAGTGTCAGCATCAGCGGTTATCATATTGCGGAAGCAGGCGCCAATCCGATTACGCAGCTGGCGTTTACGTTGTCCAACGGCTTTACCTATGTAGAATATTATATCAGCCGGGGTATGAGCATTGATGATTTTGCACCAAACCTTTCTTTCTTTTTCAGCAATGGGATGGATGCCGAGTACAGTGTGATTGGAAGAGTGGCGCGCAGAATCTGGGCGAAGGCAATGAAGTACACGTATAAAGCAAATAAGCGCAGCCAGATGCTGAAATACCATATTCAAACCAGCGGCCGCAGTTTACATGCGCAAGAAATAGACTTTAACGATATCAGAACAACACTGCAGGCACTGTATGCTATTTATGACAATTGCAATTCATTGCACACGAATGCGTATGATGAAGCAATAACAACACCAACTGAAGAAAGTGTCCGGCGTGCGATGGCGATACAATTAATTATTAATCACGAGCTGGGCACTGCACATACAGAAAATTTTATACAGGGAAGTTTTGTAATTGAAGAATTAACCAACCTGGTAGAAGAAGCCGTGCTGGCAGAATTTGATCGCATCAGCGAACGCGGCGGCGTACTGGGCGCCATGGAAAGAATGTACCAGCGAAATAAAATCCAGGAAGAAAGTTTACATTATGAAACCCTGAAACATACCGGCGAATTACCGATTGTTGGCGTGAACACATTTCTTAATAAGAAGGGAAGTCCGACGATTGTGCCCAATGAAATTATAAGAAGCACCAAAGAAGAAAAAGATCAGCAGATAGATAACCTGGCGGCATTTTATAAACGCAATGAAAAGATGGCAGCAGAAAAATTAGAAACACTAAAACGCGCAGCAGTCAATAATCAAAATCTTTTTGAAGCATTAATGGAAACCGTAAAATATTGTTCACTCGGACAAATTACGCATGCGTTATATGAGGTAGGCGGGCAGTACAGGCGCAATATGTAAACCGAACCACGGAGGCACAATGCCCGGAGGTTTTACAGGGAAAAATATTCTCTTTGTTTCTATTTGTCTCCCAGCCGTAGTCGTTTAAAATTGTTATTAATTGACTTTAACCCTTCATTTTAACTTTTACAAATTACATTTGTTACTAACTGCAGAAAAAATTAGCAATACTATTTTATGCCAAAGAAACCGTTAATACCACTTGCATTCGTCAATACATTTAAAAAAGCTGATGGCCCGGTAACTATCCTTGCCGGCGATGTAGGCGGTACCAAAACAAATATGGCACTCTATCATGTAAGTGCAGATGGTGTATCTATGCTGCGCGAAGGCAGGTATGCATCGCAACAATATACTTCACTCACAGATATAATTGTACAGTTTACCGGCAAAGAATGGCCCAATCGTATTTGCATGGCAGTTGCAGGACCTGTTATAGAAGGTAAAGTACAGCTCACTAATTTATCGTGGCAACTTGATAGTAACGCCATGTCTGCCGCATTAAAAACGCCTGTTGCATTTATTAATGATTTGGAAGCAAATGCCTATGGCCTTGCAGGTTTGCAAAGCACCGATTTAGCGGCTATCCATACCAGTAATAAAAAGCCCGGAGGCAATATCGCCATTGTGGCGCCCGGCACAGGTCTCGGCGAAGCTGGTTTATATTATGATGGAAAAAAATATCATCCCTTTCCTACAGAAGGTGGTCACAGTGATTTTTCTCCGCGAACAGAGCAAGACATCGACTTATTCCGATACCTCCAGCAACATCATGGGCACGTAAGCTGGGAACGTGTTTTATCAGGCCCTGGCATCCATGCTATTTTTTCTTTTCTAACCACAGTTGAAAGAAAACAAATCCCTGACTGGTTAAATGATCAGTTACAAAACGGCGATCCGGCAGCTGTAATTAGCAATGCAGCCATTCATCAGCAAGAACCCGTTTGTTTGGAAGCACTTCAACTTTTTGTGCGGTATCTCGCCATGGAAGCAGCCAGCCTTTGTTTAAAATTAAAATCAACCGGTGGCTGCTATCTGAGTGGCGGCATTCCGCCCAAAATTTTGCCTTTGTTACAAACCGGCGAATGGTACAAACATTTTATTGATATGGGGCGGATGAAAGCCTTGCTGGAAGAAATACCGGTGTTTGTAGTACTGAACGATAAAACTGCTTTATTGGGTGCGGCTTACTATGGTGCGTACAACATGTAGGGGACATGTCTCATTCCTGATTTGATGATCGCTGATTGCTACCGTGCGTGGTGGCCGAATATTTTTATAGCTGTCTGTTAGTACTTTTTTATTTTTCGGAAATTCACTTAATAGCCAACGGCGAAAAGCGCACAGCTTTATGTTACGTCTACCCATACAGTTTCTGGCAATTGTTACAAAAGAAGCTGCGTCGTTTTCTTTTACCGGGATATTCTTTATGCAATTTTATTTTACATCGCGGGCATATTTTTTTTCCATACGCCAGCCAATGTTTTTTTAATTCGAATGCTTTCTTCCATTTTAAAAAATCAAAACTATAGCGGACAGCTTCTTTCATTAATTCCTTCATTTTTGCCTTCGGAATTTCACCCACCTTACTTTCAGGATGAATAAAGGTGTTGAAAAGAATTTCATTCTTGATTATATTTCCTACACCTGAAAAAATATCCTGATCGAGCAGTGCGTCACATATTAATTCATCTCCCTGGGATTTCAATTTTTTAAGTGCTTTCTTTTCATCCCATGCATCGTTCATAACATCTGCAGTCCAGTCGTAGGTTTCATCAGGATCACCTTCAATCATTTTTATCGCGCAGGTATAAAAATTTAATTCATCATTTTTAAATTTCAATCCAAGCCTTAGAGGCGTTGTTTTTGTTTCATTAATACGATAGGTGCCAAACATCAACAGGTGAATGCGTATAAAAAATCCATCAAAACCAATAAGCAAATGTTTGCCCCAGCTTCTGATACTACGGATGGTTTTACCTTCCATGCGCTTCAAATCAATCTTTGCATTACCGGTGACGTGCAAAATCTTTTTACGGTTAAAACGGGCAATTGCTTCTTTTAAAATTACAATGGAAGGACCTTCAGGCATAAGATGGAGAGATTACAAAAGATATACCAAGGCGAATATTGCTGAACAGAGAGACTTGATTTTTTAACAGAACAGCCAATCATTCCGGAGGTTAGCATGTAAACAGGTAACCTTGCTATATCGTCCTGTTATTGTAGAAGTTTATCGCCACAACTTTACACTATTACTATCACTTTTTAATTGGGTACGTTTTTGGATTCATTTAAACGACAACCTGATTCTCTCATTTTAATAGATATTGTATGCCATCACTTACAGGAAAACGAGTAGCCATTCTTTCAGACAACGGCTTTGAAGAAGTAGAATTAACCAGCCCGAAAAAAGCATTGGAAGACGCCGGCGCCAAAGTAGATATCGTTTCTGCACAAAAAGGAAAAATAAAAGCCTGGAATCATGATCACTGGTCGATTGAACTCGATGTTGATGTAAACCTGGACGATGCTAAAACAGAGAATTATGATGCGTTGATGATACCAGGAGGCGTTATCAATCCAGATCAGATGCGGCTGCATACCAATTACATTCATTTTGCGGAGGAATTTTTAGAAGCAGGAAAAGTTGTAGCGGCTATTTGCCACGGCCCGCAATTATTAATTGAGACAGGCATGATCAGCGGTAAAGAAATGACGTCATTCCCCTCTATAAAAACGGACCTGATAAATGCAGGTGTAAGCTGGCAGGATAAAGAAGTGGTAGTAGACAACGGGCTTGTTACCAGCAGAAGCCCGAAAGATTTAGAAGCCTTCAATAAAAAAATGATAGAAGAAATTGCAGAGGGGAAACATGCGTCAACAGCTTCCTTTACACAATCCCATACTGTGACCCAGGCATAATATATATTCCCGGGCGTTAATTCTCCCGGCGTTGGTATATATTGCCAGGATAAGCGCTGGGGCGTTTTATCCACACAATACAAAACAGCACGAATATATAATATAGTATATTTTTTATACTTACCATTCAAAATACAGCGTATGAAAAACAACAATACAAACAAACAGGAAAAAGAATTTCCGGTAAGAGAAGGCGGTGACAATAGTTCTATCTTACATGACAAGAAACCTGCCGGGAAAAATACATATCCTCAGCCTGAACAAAAAGACCAGCAAGCCGATAATCAGCCTGAATTTACAGAAGAGCAACCGAATCGCGAAAGCCCGAACAGTCCGAGCCCCACAAAAAAATAAAAACCACTATTATATGAGATCAATCTGGACGGGAGCCATTGGCTTTGGCCTGGTAAATATTCCCATAAAACTTTTTAGCGCTGTTGAAGACAGCAGTCTTGATCTTGATATGCTTGATAAAAAAGATCATGCAAACATCAAGTTCAAGCGGGTAAATGAAAATACCGGTAAAGAGGTAGCGTATGCAAACATTGTACGCGCCTATAATATGGATGGAAAATATATTGTGCTGGACGAAACTGATTTTGCAGAAGCAATGCCGGAAAAAACAAAAACGATCGGCATTGATTCATTTGTTGACGAACATGAAATTGATCCAATCTTATATGAAACTTCATACTATATGGAACCCGAGAAACAAGGGAAAAGAGCTTATTCATTACTAAGCGCAGCACTTACAAAATCAAAAAAAGCAGGATTGGGATCATTTGTGTTACGCAACAAAGAACATCTCTGTTTAATAAAAGCAGCGGGTCATGTTTTGGTATTGCACAGGCTACGTTTTAACCAGGAAATAAGAGATACAAAAGACTTAGACATTCCGGCAGTAGCACCCAAACCCGGCGAATTAAAAATGGCATTATCGCTCATTGATCAATTGTCTACGGATTTCGATATCAACGATTACAAGGATACTTATTCTGATAAATTAATGAAATTAATAAAAGCGAAAGCGGCGGGCAAACGTGCGCCGGTACATAAAATGAAAGTTGTTCATTCAAAGACCAGGGATTTAATGGAGCAATTAAAAGCGAGCCTCGGTACTAAAAAGAAAAAAGCCTCCTGATATGCTGACAGAATACAACAAGAAAAGAAATTTCAAGAATACGCCTGAACCAGCCGGTGATAAACAGATTGGTGTTATACAGCACCGCTTCGTTGTGCAGCGGCATGAAGCTTCGCGGCTTCATTATGACTTCAGGCTAGAATTGAATGGCGTATTGAAAAGCTGGGCCGTACCCAAGGGGCCATCATTGAATTCTGCGGACAGGCGCTTTGCCGTGCAGACAGAAGACCATCCTGTTGCTTACATCAATTTCAAAGGCGTCATTCCCGAAGGAAATTATGGCGCTGGCAAAATGGAGATATGGGATAAAGGCGTATTTATGCCAGTTGACGAAAAAGGAAAAGATCTGACAGATAAACAAGCTGCTGCCTGGTTAAAAAAGGGCCAGCTTAAATTCAACTTAAAAGGGAAAAAATTAAAAGGCGGGTTTGCATTGGTTCAATTAAAAGACAATGACAAAAATTGGTTGATGATAAAACATAAGGATAAATATGCGGTAACAGCAACATACAATCCCGATGAAGGAAGGACCACAAATACAAAAAAAACCGGCGTAAAAAAAACGCCGGCAGCAACTTTTAAAAATAATGCTACAGAGAAAAAAGCACGGGTTAAAAAAAAATCATTACCCGCAAGCGTTGAAAAGGAAAAAGCTATTAAAGTTAATGGTCACACATTACAATTAACAAACCTTACAAAAATTTATTGGCCGAAGGATAAGATTACAAAGGGTGCGCTTATTAAGTATTACGATGCAATAGCCACGATCATTTTACCTTATTTAAAGAACAGGCCCCTGTCTCTTAAAAGAAATATTAATGGAATTAACGAAAAAGCATTTTTCCAGAAAGAGGCCGGACCACATTTTCCTGACTGGATAAAGACAGCACCATTTCACGCTGATTCCACTGGCAAAACAGTTAACTACACCATTTGTAATGACAAAGCAACATTACTCTATCTTGCCAACCTCGCCTGCATCGAAATGAACCCATGGAATTCTACTATTACATCGCCGGATAAGCCTTCGTATCTAATTATTGATATCGATCCTTCCCCAAAAAATACTTTTGAGCAGGTAGTAGAAACTGCAAAAGCGACCACAGAAATATTGGAAAAAGCAGGCGCTACTTTTTATTGCAAAACATCCGGTGCAACCGGCATACATATTTATGTACCATTGAACTCGAAATATGATTATGAGCACGCACGCAGTTTTGGGCAGATAATAGCCACGCTGGTGCAGGAACAATTACCCGGCTTTACGAGTCTTGAAAGATCATTATCCAAAAGAGGAAATAAAATTTATATTGATTATTTACAAAACAGCAAAGGCCAAACCGTTGCCTCCGCCTATAGTGTACGTCCTGTTGACGGAGCACACGTATCAGCCCCACTGCTCGTAAAGGAACTTAAAAAAGGGCTGCACCCTTCGCAGTTTACAATCTTTAATATTGAAAAGAGAATTCGGGAACTCGGCGATGTTTTCTACATGGCCCTCCAAAAAGGGAATAATATGAAAAATTGTTTAAAAAATTTAGGGTATTAATGTATTATTAATTCGTGGGGACATACTTCTACAAGCACAAAGGGAAGCATCTACTCAATGCTTGTATTAAAATACCCTGCTAGTCCCCTGGTGGCCTATTATCAGTGTGATATGAGCGAATTTACATTCCGGCATCATTTTTAAACGCTAATTGTTGTTGATACGTCTATTATTAATTAAAACGATGCAGTATGAAAAACGAACAGAATAATCAAAATGGAAGACAAGATCAGAGTACTAAAAATGCGGCTACTGATCAAAGTGGTACTGGTCAAGATATAAATAAACAACCCTCATCGTCAGCAGGAAACACAGATCAGCGAAATCCGTCTTCTTCGTCATCTCAACACAGCAATATTTCTGTTGGCAACGATGGTAAAATAGGTAAGGCGCATGATCAATGGGGGAATAACAATAAAACAAATGATCAGAACCAACAGGGTAACAATCAAACAAAAAGTAACGAGACAGCGACCGGTCCAGAAATAGATAGTCCTGTTTACGATACTGAAAAAACAGAAAAGAAAATACCCCCAATGCAAGGAAACAAAGACAAAAAATAGATCCGGAAAGCTATGTGAATTAGAAATTAATTATTGCTGGATTGCATCCGGATTTGAAAAGCCCGGCCTGGAAATGGCCGGGCTTTATTTTTGATTACCTTATTAATACAACGGAGCCTTTCAACATAAATTCACCCCCGGAAGGACATTGCATTTCTGCATAGTACACATAGCTGCCCGCTGTAGACGGATTGCCTTTATAGGTTCCATCCCAGCAGGATGAACGATCACCCGCTATGAAGTTGCTTCGCTCAAAAACTTTTTCTCCCCACCTTCCAAAAATAACCAGGTGTTTTATAATTGATATTCCTTTTATCATGAAAACATCGTTGTTACCATCATTGTTTGGTGTAAATGCATTTGGTATGCGTACTGTACTTTCCTCACATTGAACTTTAATAACGATTGTATCTGATGCAACGCAACCATTTTTATTTGTAACAGAAACCGTGTATGCGGTTTGAGCCAATGGCGTACTAACAGGTGATGAACAATCCGGGCAATTAAGATAATTTGATGGAGACCAATGCCATTTAATTATATCATTATCTGTTTGTGCGGTCAACTGAACTGGCGTAGCCAACTGCACTTCCTGATCGGGCCCGGCAATAACAACCGGTAATGGAAATACTTTCACTGTTACCTGTGCGGTATCTGTAAAACAGTTGTATTGATCAGTACCTCTTACAGTATAAGAAGTAGTTGTTAAGGGCAATGCTACGGGATCGGCAGATTGTGTGTTGCTCAGACCAGTTGTATTATTAATCCAATTATAACTGCTGGCCCCTGTTACCGGCAATTGTATCGATTTACCATAACAAATAGCGGCATCTGGGGGCGCTTTCAATGTAAATGGTTGCGCTACGGTAACATTCAATACAGCCTTGTTTGTGCATCCAATATTATCTTTTACGGAAACCGTATAAACCGTATTTACATCAGGCGACGCAATGGGAGAAGCGATTGCAGAATTGTTTAATCCGCTAGAAGGTGTCCATTCATAAACAGATCCCCCACTTGCATTTATTTGCAAGCTGCCTCCTTTACATACTACAGGTTGCGCGGGAGAAAAATTAATCACCGGGTTGGGATGCACATTAATATTTACACTCAAAGGCGTAAGTGTTGAACATCCATTAACATCGGTAACTATGATGGCCGGTTTGTAAACACCAGCTGTGTTATATATGTGCGCCATGTTACTATCTGTGAATGCAGACAAATTGCCATCGCCAAAATCCCATAAATACGTTTGTGCATTACTAAGACTTGCTGATAAATTAGCCTTGCCGCCAATGCAAACATCACTGGTGTCTGTACGTAAAACAGCAGCCGGT
This sequence comes from Bacteroidota bacterium, assembly GCA_040004415.1. Lineage (GTDB taxonomy): Bacteria > Bacteroidota > Bacteroidia > Chitinophagales > Chitinophagaceae > JACMLD01. The sequence continues at coordinate 10,710 of JBDUAY010000054.1, forward strand.
AATTTTACAATTACGGAATCAGTATACGTTGCTTTCAATCCGCTTACGCCGTATACATACAATGTAACAATATACTTACCCGGCTTCTCATACACATGACTTGGATAGTTAAGATTATCTGCGGTAATTCCATCGCCAAAATCCCAGGTTACAGACGTGTAGTTAATTGAATTATTAATAAACCGGACCAGCACAGGAGGGCATTTTCCTGTAACAACAGTACTATTAAGTGTAAATGCCGGTGCAAAATTCAAAACTTTAATTGTTTGTGAAACAGTGTCACTGCAAAGTGTTGATGGATTTAATGCAACCAGTGTTACCGTATATTGCCCGGGGTTTGTATAGGCGTGAGACGGATAGTAATCTGTTGATGTAACGCCATCTCCAAAGCTCCATTGATACTGGGTATTATTACTATTGTAATTATTTGTATTGTTATAAAAATAAACCGGCAACGTAATGGTAGTATTATTAGTGGAGGGATAGAATGCAGCCCTGGGGCCATACACTTCCACATATTTTGATGAAGAAACAGAGGAGACACAACCACCCGCATCAGTGATGGTTAAGTTTACATAGTAAGTACCGGGGTTATTATAATGATGTGTTACCTGGCCACCGGTTGTATAGCTCTGAAAAACGCCATCACCAAAATTCCAGTCGCGCCGTATTATCTGGCTGCTGCCAATTGCTTTGCTGGTATCATTAAAAATAACGGGTTGTCGCCAGCATTGCTTATCAGCTGTTACTTCAAACCCGGCAATGGCGCCTTTAAATTTAATAGGAACATAATTGGTCGTATCGCTACATCCAAAAACAGCAGATTTAAAGATGACCCTTATTTTAGCCGGCACATTTGAATTAGAAACAGCAGTACCTGACGTGTTGGTGAGCCAGTAATCGTAATAGTTATAATTAATGTTTCCCTTAAAATCGGTGCCGTCATCATATTGCCATTTTACAAAACTATAAGAGTTTTGATAGGTAACCTGGTATGGATTAGGCTCTATATTGGTTACCTGGTAGCCAAAATTTTCACTGGAACATGCTTCAGATCGATCCGTAATAAATACCGGGTTTTGTTTTAGCAGCACATAAGCCCGTCCGTTTGTTTTTAATGTGCATTGCCCGTTAGTAACAGTAAGTACTACATTATAATAACCGCTTTTTGTATACAGGTGGGCAACGGAGGGCTGATCGTTTGGAAGTGCCAGGGTATTTCCATCTCCAAAATCCCAGTTAAACGTCTCGCCTTTTTTAGAATCTTGCGTAAATGTAACCAGGCCGCGGGTGCCGTCACAAGTATTGGTAGAACTGGCAATGTGCGGAAAAGGCGGTAGTATTTTTATATAATCCTTTTTTGTAACCGTATCACGGCAACCGCCTCCGTTGGATACAATTAACGTAACGGTGTAAGCGCTGTCATAATTATATTGGTGCGACGTGCCACCGGTTGAATAATCATATTCAGGATAATTGCTATCGCCAAAATACCAGTAATAATTAATCTCACTTGCTGGTTGCACTGCAGTAAACAAGACCGGAGTGTTGCCACAAATGGTGGTAGAAGATGCAGTGAAATCAGCCGTTGGTTTTCCATATACGCGCACCACGCCATAACTGACCGTTTCCGTACATCCATAGCTGTTAGTATATGTTAAGGTAACAGAATAATTACCCGGGTTACTGAACAAGTGTTCTGGTTGCTGCGCGGTTGAATAGGAGGCGTCGCCAAAGTTCCAGCTATAAGATGTTATCTGGTCCGGGCTGGTTGCGGTAAATGTTAATTTAATGGGTCCGCAATCAGCCGTAGTTCCATTGGCTGTTATATAAGCATGCGACCTGGTGATGCCAATATATTTGCTGGTAGATGCAAAACAGCCGTCTGCATTGGTAACCTTCAGCAATGCATAATAACCGCCATCGCTTGTATACGTGTATGCAGCCGACTGCGTAACAGCATCAATTGCATTATAATTATAGTTGGAGTTAAAATTCCATTCCCATTTTACAGCGCCTGCCGTTGTATCCTTAAAATGAACGGCAGCAGGCGCGCCGCAATTGCTAAGAATAGTATCCAAAAATCCATTGGGGTAAGGAACATCTTTTACTGAAATTGTTTTAACTGCAGAATCAGGGCAAGTTCCAAAAATGTTCTTTAACTTGATAGTATGACTGCCAATGGTGTTAAACGCGTAATTAAAATAACTTGAATAATAATAGGCCGGCGCGCCGTCTACTTCCCAATTGCTTGTATTTGTGTAAGGCGTGCTGTTACCATTGAACGTTACATAACTGCCTTTGCAAATAAGTGGCGGCACGCTAAAATCACTGCTGAAACTGGCAACATTAATATAGCCTGCCTGCCTGCTGCTGATAACACATCCCTCAGAACTGGTAACAGTGAGCGTAACGGTATAAATTCCTTTTTTATTAAATGAATGTGACGGTGCTTTTGCGGTGCTGGTGGTACCATCGCCAAAATCCCACAGGTAACTCAGCACGCCGGGCCCAAAGCTGTTATTGATAAATTGAACCGCATCTGTTTCGCGGCAAAGTATTGTTTGGCTGGCGATAAAAGATGCACCGATAGAAGGTATTATTTCAACAATATCTTTTTTTTGCAGCGTATTAGTGCAGCCAAAACTATTTGTAACTGTCAGGCTGACGGTTGCTTTTTGTGCAACTGAATATATGTGCTGCTGCGATGCAGAAAACCCCTGTTGGGTATTGCCGTCGCCAAAATCCCATAGATAGCCGGTTAGCGATCCGCTTCCCGGTGCAGCAGTGGCAGTAAACGTAGTATTAACAGGAAGACAACCTTTTACCGGGGAGACAGTAAAATCATTTACTACCGGTTTTGCATATACGCTGATCGTCTTCGATTTTACAGAAACCTTTCCATCCTCCTGCACCGTTAATGTAACGGTATAATCTTTTTCGTCTTTGTACACAGCGCCGGCATTAAAGGACGCAGAGGTGTTGCCGTTTCCAAAATCCCATTGATAAGTAGCATCGGCAGAAGCGCCGGAAGTAGTATTGGTAAATACAATAGCGATCGGGCTGCATCCGCCGGTTTTATCAGTAGTAAAGTTCGCCTGCAACTGTGCAACCATTTCCTGGCTGAGCAACAGCAGACATGCAGTTAGTAAAATACTATTCTTACCTATTGTCACAGGATGAGTTCAGGGCTAATAATAAAGGTTCTCAACGTTCTCGCATTATCTAACAAACACAAAATCAGGCTGAAAGATATGTGAACAGGATTATAAAAGCAATAAGGGGAAATCTAAAATAAGGAGAGAATGAAAACAATTTTATTGTGGAAGGCTGATTAAAAAATGATTAATTGCTTTGATTTTTCTTAGGATCGTTTTTATGCAATGCGATCCACTCCCTGGCCAGCAAAATGAAGTTGGAGAAAGGCAGGCTTTCGATGTCATCAACAGAAAAAGACTCTTTTTTTAGCCGTTCTTTCAGGTTAGTTAAAAAATCGTTGTAGGCATCCCAGATGAGCGAAGGGCTTGGCTGGTGATTGTGCAGCACGGAAGCAAACCAATTCCGTACTTTTCTTACCAATATTTTGGGTTCGTCGTCATGATTTTCAATATCTTGTCCGCCGATATCAGAAATTACTTTGAGGTAGTGGTGTTTTGTTTTTTCCAGCACCAGGCTTTTTTTGAATTGCATTTTCCCTTTCCCAAACGACTGACAGCCAAGATCGAGGCCCATTTCAAAAGGCATATTAAAACGCGGCAGATCTTTTTCTTTCAGCGCTTCACTCCTGGAAATATCGTGAATGGAATACTTAGACCTGATAATTAGTTTCTTTATTTGTTCAACCCTTACCTGGCCGGATGATTGTGTTTCAGCAATCAGGGGGTTTAAATCGAAATAAAGAACAGTAAACAATAGCGGCTGCAATAAGGGAACATAAAACTGGTCGAAGGGGCAATTTATAAAGACGTTCGATTCAAATGCCATTTAAACAATTTTTCTCGAAACTTCTCCATACATGTCGTGTACAATGGCTTCTTCTGTTTTACCAGATTTAACCCTGGCAGTAGCTACTTCGATTGCTTTTTCTATATTGGGGTATATACCGAAAGCCCTTTTAGCACCTTCTTTTCTAACCACCCATTTACCACCTTCCCTGGAAATAATATGCAGACGGTTTTGCGGATTCCTGGCGGTCTCTGCAACGCTTAAAATAATTTTACGGGTGAGTTTCTTTTCTGCCATGGGTTAAAGATAAATAAAGTTTGGCAATTTTTCACCACCCCCCGACCCCGTAAAGCGAGGCTTAGACTGGAGATGGCAGGTATAGTTGAATTTCTTCAGTAATAGCACCTATTATATCCTTAACAAAAAATATTAACGATACCCTATCTCCCCTGCGGGGGTTCGGGGCAGGCGCTTCAATTCTTAAAATTACCCGCCTTAAAATCTTTCTTAAATTCCATGAAATCAGGAATCGAAACACCTCTTACATATGGTTGATCCGGATTGTGATAAATATATTCCTGGTGGTAATCTTCTGCCCGGTAAAATTTAGTAAACGGAACCACTTCCGTAACAATTTTATTACTGTATTTCTTTGCGTCTGTTAATTGCTTAATTGTTTTTTCTACAATTTGTTTTTCCGCATCATTCCTGTAAAAAGCAATGGAACGATACTCAGTTCCTTCATCGTTACCCTGCCGGTTAAGCGTGGTTGGATCCTGGCTGGCAAAAAATGCGGCCACCAGTTGCCCGTAAGTAATTTTTGTGGGGTCATAATATACCTCCACCGTTTCTGCATGACCTGTTTCACCCCCCGCAACTTTTTCATAATTGGGATTGGTATCTTTTCCACCCGCATAACCAGACACCGCATCACGCACACCTACCAGGCTTTGAAATACAATCTCTGCATGCCAGAAACATCCTTCAGAAAAATCAGCGACCGCCTCATTGCCAGATGCTGGTTTTGGATTACCCAGTTTGATAATATCTGCCGGCGCTTGTTTTTGCGCACAGGATGCCAGCGAAATAGAAAAAAATAATGCCAGGATAAATATTTTCATAACTATATATTAAAAGATTAAAGACCAATGTCTCAATACTACATGCAATTTAATCTGCCTCTTTTGGGAGACGGCAGGGTGCGCTCACTATCATTTTGCACTCATTGGCGGCGCTCCACCTTCAGGTACAAAAATTAATGCGGCGGAATTCATGCAATAACGTTTGCCAGTTGGCGCAGGACCATCGTCAAATACATGGCCCAGGTGAGAACCACTTTTGCCATCCACTACTTCCCAGCGGTTCATACCGTCACTATTGTCTAACACAAGTTTAACAGCATCGGGGGTGATAGGCGCAAAAAAACTGGGCCACCCTGTACCGGAATCAAATTTAGCATCTGAACTAAATACGGGTTGCAAGGTAGCGGCAGAATAGTAAGTTCCTTTTTTGTAGAAATGATCATACTTGCCGGTAAAAGCACGTTCGGTTCCCTGCTCGCGCAAAATATAAAACTGATCAGCGGTCAGCTTTGCTTTCCACTCGGCATCTTTCAGCTGAACCGGGTAAACAATTCCTTTTTTTGCCTGCGGCGGATCAGGATATTTTTTACTCTGAGAAAAACCGCAACTGGATGCCAGCAAGCCGGTAGCGATTGCTATAATTGAAAAAAAACGGTAGCGCATACAAATTATTTTATGGTGATTTTAATATAACATATACGGATATCAGCTTGTTTAGATTTATATCCAGAATGTAAAATTAGTTCGCCAAAAAACAAAAAAATGACGTACAGCAGACAGTTTAAAAGCTATAACAGCGCCTTAACATTTCCTTCCCCGGGGACCAATTTGTCATTCTTTAATACAGACCTCCCAACAAATAAGGGGTATCAGCGTTCTGGCATATACCATATCATTTACCATAGCTTATTAGCACAAAACTTGTCAAGAATATCCGCTCATTAAACAATCGCTACTACATTTGTTCTGATCATGTCTTTTGTCTACCTGAAGCGCGCGAGCGTGTCGTCAACCAAATGTTCTATTTGTAAAAAGTTATTTGCAAGTGCTAAAATCTGGTCCTGAAAATTTTCCGGGTCGATCTTTAGCCAACCTTCCATTAATGTTAATGGTCCCAAATTTACATGCACATTTTGCCACGTATGTTCAAAATCTTTGAAACTCAACCTAAAGATGTCTGCAAATTTTCTGCTTTGTATGGAATAACCTTTTAGCTGTCTTAGCTTCAAGGCATGTATATTGTACAATAGTTTTTGTTCCTTTATTGCTAAATCGCTTATCCAAATAGAAAAGAAAATTCGTGATGCAGCAGTCAATGGGTTTTCTGATTGGTTTGTCCAGGACCTTTTATATAATTTCAAAACAACAGCGTCGTCTCCATACATAACAACTGCCGCTTCTACTCCTTTCTTGCCAAGCAGTTTTTTGTCAAGTTTGTCAGCTGCTTTTTGGAATGTGTCCAAATAACCTTTATAATTCATAAATTGTTGAATTTAATTATTTTCTTCAGGAAATGCCAGCATATAGCCATCCGGGTAAGCAATATAAAATTCTCTACCGTACGGCATCGTTCTTAAAGTTTGAACAACTTCTACTGATTTTTTTTAATGCCTGTATATAAATTATTAACCTGTAGATGCTATAGATAAACAGGCCTGATAAAATACTTAATCTCCTGGTGTGCCTGTGAAGCTATGCGGCTATATGTTGAGGCTGCCCAAAGATGCTTTTAATGACTCTCCTTATAATGCTGCAGTAAAATATCGCCCCCAAAATCATTGGTGAGATCACGTATCACCGTATGTATATGATTGGCATTGTTCTGAGAATTGTCGTATTCAACCAGGATAGAAGGACCTTGTATTCTGTAATAATATGGTTTGCCCAATATATGTTCAGTATAGCCAGCCCAGGTAAACCACAAATTGTCCAACCCCGCCGTTTGTATTTGCTTCAGCATATTGTCTGCAAACAATTTTGTATACCGGTGAATGTACAGACTTAGCAATTGCAACATGAGTTGCTTGTTGGCCGGCGACATCTCGCTATACTTCAATCCTGCAGGGTGATCAATCATTGCCGTTCTGTTGGCAGCCGTTATAATATCATTTGGTGCAGCGGTATCAATTACTGCCTTCTTCAATTCTGCCGGAGACAACGCATGCAGGAATGCAAAACCTTTATCCGTTTCATCCTTTAAAACGTTCTCGCCTTTTTGCGGTCCCTGTAAAACAATAGCAGGATTAGCGCCCAGGAAAGAAGGTGTCGCCGCTACCAATTCTTTTTTATTGGCGGAGAAATGAAATGCAATATGGTGCCCTTCAAAACGCCAGCCCCAAATGGTAGTCGCCGATGGAATACCGAAAATAGTTACATAATACTTGCGCGGATCACGGAAATGATTGTCTGGTTTCTGGTGCTCCATTTCCTTGAGCACATTATCTAACAGCTGTATCGATTTTATCTTTTTAACAGTTTCATCTGTGACACACGTTTTTAAAAAAGCATACACTGCTTCGCGCTGCACATCTGTCATTTCATTCATGCAGATACCTTTGCGGTCATTCAACGGAATATACATAAAGCGGTAACGTTCTGCTGTATCAAACGGGTAAAGCGCTTTTACTTTTTGTGTATCGTTCAGTGTAGCAATAAATGCATTGGCTTTGCCCACCAGGTCTTGCGCGGTAACGGGCTTTGTACAATATATGCAGATAGCAATGATGAATAGAAAACGAAGCATATGGCGATAGTTGTAGGTTGTGCTAAAGATAATGTGTTATGTTGTTAATGGAGTTAATTTGCAGGTATAGATTTTTAACCCGGAAGCTGGCGCAAGGATGAGCTGTTGCTTTTGTGTACCATTGGTTTCACCAACGGTTACTGATATTCAAGCCCTGCAGGCTTTGATGTTCCTAAGACTTTAG
>JBDUAY010000396.1:0-5505 GCA_040004415.1 Bacteroidota bacterium
TTGCCCACTTTTATTATTTAGAATCGGTAATAATACTTATTCCATGTTTTATTTATTTATACCAATTGTTTTTAAACCCACCTACTTTAGATTTATTGGAGGAACCTTCATTTTGGTTTACCTCAGGAATTCTCATATATTTTACCATCACATTGCCAATTTTTTTGATATTAGATCACTATCAATTACAAAATAGCCTTCACAGTTCAGCTGCTGTACTTAACTGCTTGGGATATACAATTATTTTTTTCTTCTTGTTAAAAGCATATAAATGCAAGCTGAAAACGCCGACATAATTTTATTATCGATCGCGATTACTCTTATACTTTTATTTCTGCTATCTTTTATAGCAGCAATTCTTTTTTTATATCAGAAAAAAAATATCCTTTACAATCAACAACTAGAAGACGAAAAGAACAATTATGAAAAAAACATACTCCAAACTCAATTAGAAATTCAGGAACAAACTTTTCAGCATATTTCAAGGGAAATACATGACAATATCGGCTTATCACTTACGCTGGCGAAACTTCAGTTAAATACAATAAACTATGTTGATGCTCAAAAAACAAAAGACAATGTAGATTCCTCGATAGCATTAATTGGGAAAGCTATTATCGATTTAAGTGACATTTCTAAAAGCTTTAACTCGGAGGTGATTAAAAATCAAGGTTTATACAGTATGCTGAAAGTAGAAACTGACAAAATAAATGCTTCAGGTAATATTCGGGTTGAATTTCTTGAAGAGGGGGACATTGTTTTTTTAGATGCAGAAAAGGAACTCATAATTTACCGTATTGCCCAGGAAGCCTTAAACAATATTTTAAAACATTCAAGCGCTTCACTGGTATTAATAAAACTTAAATACGAGATCAAATTTGTCAAACTTTCAATTGAAGATAATGGCATAGGATTCAAAAAAATAGAAATTGAAAAATACAGATCTGGCAAACTAAACAGTGGTCTTCTTAATATGCGCAGCCGTGCAATAATGCTAAACGGAACTTTTACCGTTAACAGCGGCACAGATACCGGTACAATCATAACTATCACCGCACCATATTAAAAATTATGGAAAAACAAACTGAACTATCTAAACCTGTAAAAATTGCACTGGTTGATGACCATGTATTACTGCGCAATGCCCTCGCCAGCCTGGTTGGCGGATTTAATAATTGTGAGGTTATTTTAGAAGTTGCCAATGGAATAGAATTAATATCGCAACTGGACAAAATCCATTTGCCAGATGTTATTTTACTCGATTTAAATATGCCCGGCATGGATGGGTTTGACACGGCTGCCTGGCTGCGCGACAATCATCCTTCAATACGTATCCTGATGTTGACGATGTACGATACTGATCAGGCACTGATACGATTGTTGCAATGTGGCGTCAAGGGGTTTTTGAAAAAAGATATCCATCCGGCTGAGCTAAATTTTGCTATCCGCGCGGTAGTTCAATCTGGTTTTTATTATTCACAACATGTGTCGGGCAAGATGGCGAATCTTTTCCGCCAAGACAATAGAAATGTTATGGCACTTGACAGATCCATGCTAACTGCACAGGAAATTATTTTCCTGCGACTTGCTTCCAGCGACATGACCTATAAAGAAATCGCAATAAAAATAAAGCTAAACCCACGGGCGGTAGATAACCTGCGCGATCATTTGTTTGAAAAACTAGAAGTGAAAAGCCGTGTAGGCCTTGCCATGTATGCTATCCGGCAGGGTATCGTTGCTTTGTAAATAATTGGAGGAATATAAATATTTTAATCAATCAGTTTATTTCTCATTCCATACATAATCAGGCCGGCAATGGTTTTGGCGCCTACCTTAGTCTTCATGTTTTGGCGGATGGTTTCCACGGTGCGGGGACTTAGAAAAACTTCTTTGGAAATTTCTTCTGTCGTTTTATCCTCTGCCAGCAATTTTAGTATCCGAACTTCCTTTTCTGAAAACTTTACGGGGTTCGGGTAAAATTGACGCACCTGCCGTTTCGTTTGGAGCTTAGATAAAACGGCTTTATTAACGAGTTCGTTAAAATAAAAATCGTCATTCATGCAGGAAAGAATAGCCTGGTAGATTTCTTCGGGATCAGTAGTTTTAGTAAGATAGGCGTTGGCGCCCATTTCCATCATCTTGCTTATCATTTCCTGGTCATCGTACATGGTTAGTACAATAATTTTTACATCTTCGTATTCTTTACGCAGAAGTGGTATCGCATTGATGCCATCAATTTCCGGCATACGTATGTCCATTAACAGCACATCCGGCTTTTTTATCTGCATTTTATGCATCAGGTCCTTACCATCTTCGGCTTCCCAAAGAATTTTCAGGTATTCTTTGTTTTTCAGGGCCATCCGGATACCGTCCCTGAAAATTTTGTGGTCGTCAGCAATGGCTACTTTAATTTGTAGATCTGGACTCATAAGGGCATTGGTTTTGTGATGGGTTATTGGTTGATGTCTATGTTAAACTGATAGCCTTAATTAAATGCTGATATACCATTCTAAAAAATTAAAAAGTCGAATAAATAAGATGATCCGTTGATCAATTTCAACTTGCATTTGTACTCTTTTCCGGGTAATTTATGCAAGTGAAAATTCAGTACTTCTGCTCTTGTATTGTTTTATAGATGATATTAATTTTGCATCAGCCCAACTACAGTCAGCATTCACTACCATACTCGTTCAAGTACAACGGGAAACCGGTGTTAAAATTGCTGGTTAAAGCCCTGACTCAAGTAGTTTCTTCCCCCTCAGCCATTCTGTGAGAATCTCCTTTTGATCACAATCAATTCACAAATGTGGATATTGTTTTTTCATAAAACGATAATTACCCAAAAATTTTGCGTAAAATTACTATTAACCGATAGTGGAATTTCGTAATTTTACTTCGTGTTTATACCAAAAAAATCGGCTGAAAACCTTATCCCGCCTATCTTTCAGCAATTTATAACATTTTGGTAAAATTACGCGTGCCTTGTCCATTCTTTTTTTTTTAATGTATTTCGTACTGCATTTATGTCTCCAAACATCCAAAAAACTTACTATTCTGATGCAAACTGAACTCACAAAAAAGACAATCGCGCAAACAGGCGAAGAAATTACCCATGAACTCGGCGCTGAAATGATCAAAGATTACCAGGCTGCTAACCCAAATGATGTTAAGTCGTATCACATTGGTCGTAACATTATCGATCAAATTTTATCTCAACCAGGATGTGTAGGCATGCGTTTTTATAATGCCTATAATGAAATGGGCCAAAAAACCCTTGTGTATACTGGCGTTGATGACTTTGGAAAATCGTTGATTGAATACACGATGATCAACAATGATGGATCGTTTGGCAAAAACAAAGCCATTGTTGCTGATCGAATTCCCCCTCAAGGACCCCAAGGCGATACAGAGTGGTGGGAAGAAGTAAAAACAGTTTAATTAGTCATTGATAAATAGGGTAATGTCCTATATTTGGGAAGACCAACAAAATTTGTCTTCCTGGAATGTCAATATATAATTTGCACATTTTATCTGATTTCTTACCCATAATTGTTTTTCTATTATTTTTTAACCGAAATAAAGAAAACCAGTTATGGGTAATTTTCATTTATTCTACCTGTTCGTGTGCTATCGATATTATAAACAGATATGGGCATATTTCATCTCTCGCATATTTTTATTCCCTTAGTTTTTTTACTGTTCTGGAATACTTCGTCTTCGCCATATATTTTTACTTCACTTACAAGTCTGGTGTAATAAAAAAGCTATTAATCATTAGTTCTGTCGCTTTTTTTGCTGTCGCCATGTATAATATATTCTTTGATGCAAGCCGGTTTGACTCGCTATCGGCTTCTACTGAGAACATTTTAATTATTTGCTACAGCATATTTTATTTTTACGAAGAACTTAAAACGCCGGAAAACACTTTTGTGTATTCGACCAAGACATTTTGGATTGTTATAGCTATCCTGCTGTGCATGGCGGCTACGTTTATTTTATTTGTTACTACAGCATACATGACTGAAAAAGAACAAAGAACATACTGGCCAATAAATAGCATGGCAGTTATTATCAAAAACATTTTGCTATCCATTGCCTTTATTTTAAAAGTTCAGCCAAAAAACAAATACACGCAAAACATTTATAATTTTTAAATTACAACTAATAACCGACCAACAACCCCTAACCCTATTTATTTAACATGCTGCTATTACAAGTTAATAATCCGCCTGGCATTACCGCGGTAATGTTTTTTGGTACCATTGGCATGCTGACACTTGCCGTGGGACTGATCGTGTTTATTATTTTTCACCAGCGCAAAGTTATCCGTTACCAGGGCACATTACAGCGCATGGAACAGGATCAGCAACGGATGTTGTTAAACGCTTCTATACGCCTGCAGGAAGAAGAACGGCAACGCCTGGCTGCCGATCTGCATGACGATGCAGGCCCACTGCTCGCCACCGCACGCCTTTACCTGAATGAGAACCTCGTAAACATGGACAAGGCCTCTCAATTGCAAAGCATTTACAACGCAAAACAAATTATTGATGATACCATCCAGCTTATCCGGAATATCTCTCACAGCCTGATGCCACCCACTCTTAAAAATTTCGGACTTGAATCTGCAGTCAATGATTTATTTCAAAAAATCAGTGGCTCCGGCAGTTTAAATGCCAGTTGCCGCTTTCATGATTATAAAGAAAGACTCAAAACAGAAGATGAACTGATTCTTTTTCGGGTACTGCAGGAGCTCGTCAATAATATCCTGAAACACAGCAACGCCAGTTTTATACATGTAACACAGAACATTAATGGCGACCGGTTTTTTCTTCGGTTGCACCATGACGGGCGGGGTCTTACCCAGTCGGACTTTGAAAAACTGAATAAAAGCCCTGTTGGCCTTGGCTTAAAAAACATTCAAAGCAGGTTGAAATTGTTAAGTGGAAACATATATTTTGAAAAGGATGTCTCTCAAACATATTATAAAGTAACCATAGAATTATCCAAAGAAGAGATAGGCTAGTAAAATGAAACGCCAAAATGCACGTTTAGATACTGAAAAATTGTAATTTAGTGTTTTCCAATATCACCTGAACCCACCATGAGTCTGATTAAAGTAGCCATAGCCGATGATCACAAAATATTCAGGAAAGGAGTAATTCTTTCTTTGCGTCCCTATGCCAATATAAAATTTGTGATGGAGGCCGAAAACGGACAGGAATTAATTGATAACCTCCCTGGCGAAGAAATACCTGAAGTTATATTGATGGATTTACGCATGCCGCGCAAAGACGGTATAGAGGCTACTAAATACGTGGCCAAGCATTTTCCCCAGATACATGTAATTTGCCTTACGATGTTTGAAGACGAGCGCTTCGTAAGTCATATGATGGAAGTAGGCGCCAATGGCTATCTCCTGAAAAGCGCTGAGCCGCAGGAAATAAAAAAAGCCATTATGGAAGTGGTTGCAAAAGGATATTACCTTAATAATTTTGTAAACCG
>JBDUAY010000055.1:0-18583 GCA_040004415.1 Bacteroidota bacterium
ATATGGTGGTTGCTGCCAGCCTGTTACTAATCTTTCTTTTGTATAAAGAATGGAAAAGGAACAACAGGTTGCATTTATATGGCCGGCTAATAGCATCGTCGCTAGCAGTAGTCAGTCTTTTATTTATGGGTTACCCTTATAATGAAAGGAGTCATTCAACAGCAAAAAAAAACATAATAATTTTAACAGGCGGTTTTGCAAAAGACAGCGTGGAACAATTTCTACATCAGGCAAAAAAAGAAATTCCTATTTTTTCCGCCGCCGCCGTACAATCTAAAACCTCATTGAATGATTCAGTTCAGTTGATTGCGGACTGGCATACATTTTCTCAAAAGCACACAGGTGATGTCGTGCATGTTTTTGGCAATGGATTAAACAACGAAGTATTGGCTGAATTAGATCCGCATTCTATTGTGTTTCATGCGAGTGCTGCAGCGCCCGGCATCAGCCATGTTTACTGGAAACAGTATCTCCAACCTGGTGAGCCATTGATTGTGCAGGGCCATTATGAAAATAGTTCGGCACAGAAAATAAAAATACTGTTGCAGGCTTTTGGCGCAATTAAAGACAGTCTTTTTATTAATGCTTTTAGCAGCCAGGATTTTGTTTTAAGAACTATTCCGTTGCAGTTTGGCAAAGCGGTATATTCATTAATAACTGTTGCGGGAAAGGATACACTTGGGAAAGAACCCGTTCCTGCCGGTGTAGAAACGGCAACAGCTTTGCAGTTGCTAATCATTTCGTCTTCGCCTGATTTTGAAAATACATTCTTAAAAAATCACTTGTCTCACCAGGGTTACCAGGTTACCATGTTTACAACTGTCAGCAGTAATAAAATCAACAAGCAATTTATAAATTCTCTGCAGCAACCGTCCGGCAAATTAACCAGGTCTTACCTGAACAAATTTGATGTACTGATGGCAGATGAGGAAGCACTGGAGAACATGAGCTCCAATGAACTGACGGCGATGCGGTCCGCCATCCAGGATAATGGAACAGGCCTGGTTATAAAAATAGACACACAAAAAAATATAAACGCCTTTTATTCAAAACCATTTCATTTAAAAAAAATTCAACGCGGTAAGCAGCCTGTTAGCTTGCTGTATAGTACGGGCGCAGACAGTAATCAATATACAATAAAAATACTTGATCCGTTAAGGATAGAATATGTGCCCGGTACACAAGTTATATTGCAGGATGCACAATCAAACATGTATGCTGCCTGTATTGCTTATGGAAGCGGAAAGATTATTGCAACAACACTCCAAAACACCTACAGCATGGCATTGGCGGGAGATAGCGCTTCGTACCAGCAACTATGGTCGGCAGTACTAAATAAAGCCGCAAAGAAAATATACCCGGAAGAATCCTGGCAAACAAATTCTTTTATCCCGCACATAAACAAACCTGTTCAATTGCTGACGGAAGATAATAACGCCGGGTTTCCAAAAGCTATTTTGCCAGGGGCAAATATCTATCTTACGCAAGATGAAATGTTACCTTTTCAATGGCGGGGAAAATATTGGCCAGCAGCATATGGATGGCAGCCGTTACCCAAATTAAAGACCGGGGAAAGAAGCTGGTATGTTTATAAAACGAATGACTGGCAATCGATAGCCAATTACGAAAATTTAACTGGAACAAAAAAGTATGCAGCTATGCATCCTTTATCAGTTAGTGAGCCGGGTATAAATGCATTTTTTGTTAATTGGCCATTATTTATGCTGATTATCTTTTTAAGCAGTTGTATTTTTTTATGGGTGGAACAAAAAGCCGCATGAAAGGATGTGTTTATTTTAAAAAAATGTTAGATTGCTTTATTATGTCATAGAAAAGAATTACTGGGAACAGAGATAAAAAATGGGTTAACAGGTTGGGAAAAATCCCTGGTTTCCGGCATTTAAAATTACTATAACGATCGTGTTTACCTATATTGTATATAAGAAACGGTAACGCTATTATTTATCATGACTTCAACCAATTTATTTTGAAAAGAAAAGATTTTCTTCAATTATCTGCGCTGGGATTTGGCGGCATGGTATTGCCAGATTTTTCTCTTTTGGGAAATACCATTGATCCTTCGCAGGCGCTGTACGGGGGCATGGATGTTATACAAAAAAAGCAACTTGCCGATATTGCGTTGAATGCGGCCCGCAGCAAGGGAGCTTCGTATGCTGATGTTAGGATTGGCCGTTACCTTAACCAGGCTGTAATTACAAGAGAGAAGCGCGTTCAAAACATTGCCAATACCGAATCTTTTGGGGTGGGTATACGTGTAATAGCAAATGGAGCATGGGGCTTTGCTGCTTCGAACAATGTATCAAAAGAGGAAATTGCAAAAACTGCTGAAAAAGCTGTTGCCGTTGCAAAGGCAAATGCAAAGATTTTATCTGAGCCCGTTCAACTGGCGCCGCAGAAAGGGTATGGCGAAGTAAGCTGGAAAACACCGATAGAAAAAAATGCTTTTGAAGTGCCGGTTAAAGAAAAAGTTGATCTGTTGCTTGCGTGTAACGCTGCTGCGATGGCTTCCGGTGCAAGTTTTGTTAACTCACTCATCTTTGCTGTTAATGAACAAAAGTATTTTGCTTCAACTGACGGATCTTATATAGACCAGGATATACACCGCTTGTTTCCGACGTTCAATGTTACAAAAATCGATAAGGCATCCGGCAAATTTCAAACGAGAAAAGCACTGAGCTCACCCGTAGGAATGGGATATGAATACCTCACTTCTACGGATGCTGCTAAAATTCAGGGTGTCGTTACCCGTTATAAAGGCAGGTATGATATGCTGGAGGATATAAAAAATGCTGCCGCAGATGTTGATCAAAAACTAAAAGCAAAATCGGTGGAGCCGGGCAAGTATGATTTAATACTCGATCCTTCCCATTTGTGGCTCACGATTCATGAGTCAGTAGCACATCCTACAGAACTTGACAGGGTGTTGGGATACGAAGCCAATTTTGCCGGCACTAGTTTTCTTTCGCTCGAAAAACTGAATTCGAAAAACTTTCATTTTGGCAGCAAGCTCGTAAATATTGTTGCAGATAAATTACAGCCCGGCTCATTGGGTGCGGTTGGTTATGATGACGAAGGTGTAAAATGCAAAAGCTGGGATCTGATTAAAGATGGTGTATTGGTAAATTTCCAGGCGATACGTGACCAGGCACATATACTTGGTTTAACAGAATCACAGGGATGTTGCTATGCGCAAAGCTGGAGAGACGTACAGTTTCAGCGCATGCCCAATGTTTCGTTGCAGGCAGGCAAAGAAAAGATGTCTGTAGATGATATGATCAAAAATGTTGAAAAAGGTATTTATATCATTGGCGACGGATCTTTTTCCATTGATCAGCAACGCTATAATTTCCAGTTTGGCGGCCAAACATTTTATGAAATAAAAGATGGAAAAATTATTGGCATGCTGAACGACGTGGCTTACCAGGCCAATACACAGGAATTCTGGAACTCCTGCGCTGCCATTGCAGATCAAAGTGACTATCGTTTAGGAGGCGCTTTCAACGACGGCAAAGGACAACCGCAGCAAATCAATGCAGTGTCTCATGGTTGCGCCACCACGCGGTTTAACGGAATCAATGTTATTAATACAGCAAGAAAAATCTAACAATATTAATTATGGCCATTTTAAATACAGAAGCAGCACAGGCGCTGTTAAAAAAAGTAATTGCATATTCCAAAGCAGATGAGTGTGAAGTGTCGCTTACCGGATCAGAAGGTGGTAATATCCGTTACGCAAGAAACAGCGTATCCACCGCAGGAGAACTTAGTTCATTAGCACTTGCTGTAACTTCTTCCTTCGGAAAAAAATCAGGCAATGCTACCATCAATGAATTTGATGATGCCTCTTTGGAAAAAGTGGTAAGAAGATCAGAAGAACTGGCACAACTGGCACCCGAAAATCCGGAGTATATGCCTTTGCTGGGACCACAAACTTTTAAGCCATCAAAAGGATTTATACCGGCCACTGCAGCCATTACGCCGGATGTACGCGCAGAAGCAGTTGCTAAAAGTATTGCTGTATCAAAAGAAGCAAAGCTGGAAGCCGCGGGGTTTATAGAAAACACAACCAGTTTTAATTCGGTACTTAATTCAAAAGGCTTATTTGCATACAATACAAATACAGATATTACTTTTTCTATTACCACCCGTAACAAGGAAGGTACCGGTTCCGGATACGCAGCGCGTGGGTTTAACGATGTAAAAAAACTGGATACGTATGCAGCAACAAAAATTGCTGCGCAAAAGGCCAACAGTTCTGCCAACGCGAAAGCGATTGAACCGGGCAAATACACGGTTATCCTTGAACCGGTTGCCGTTACTTATTTTTTAGAGAATATGTTTTTTGGATTTGATGCACGAAGCGCAGATGAGGGACGAAGTTTTATGAGTAAGCCAGGCGGTGGAAGCAGATTGGGCGAAAAACTAATGGATGAAAAAGTGACTATCTATTCAGACCCGTTTAATGAAGAATTACCGTCTGCTACCTGGAACCGTGAGGGACAACCATTGGAAAGAATGAACTGGATAGAAAAAGGCGTGGTAAAAAACCTGGCGTATTCACGGTACTGGGCGCAAAAAAATAATAAGCCCGCCATTCCATTCGGTTCTAATTTTATTATGGAAGGAGGCGATCAGTCGCTGGAAGACATGATCAAATCAACAGAGCGCGGGGTATTGGTTTCGAGATTATGGTATATCCGCAGTCTTGATCCGCAAACGCTGTTGCTGACAGGTCTTACCCGGGATGGAACGTTCTATATTGAGAATGGACAAATAAAACACCCGGTCAAAAATTTTCGTTTTAATGAAAGTCCGGTGATTGCCTTAAACAATGTAGAAGCGTTGGGCAAACCAGAGCGTAGTATTAGTGTAGAATCTTACAGAAGTTATTTGGTACCACCAATGAAAATTAGAGATTTTACGTTTTCTTCGTTATCAGATGCTATATAAAAGAAAAACCGGTTAGATATAACAGATGGCGCAATTTTACTGCGCCATTTTTTATGGTTGTATAGTATTTGACAGCATGCTGCAATACTGGTTAATAATGTCATGCAACGGTTCTGCATGAATATCCGGTAAGCTAACAGCCAATGGCTTCTAAGAAAGAGCTAACTTAGCCGCATATACCAGTCACACATCAACTCACTACACAAAATATTCGTTACCGGCGGCACAGGTTTCCTGGGTGCATACATTATTAAAGAACTTGCCGAAAAAGGATATAGCGTCAGGGCCATACGAAGAACAGGTAAACTTCCTGCTTTTATTCCAGCTGCTGTTTTTAACAAGGTAGAATGGATCGAAGGAAATATATTGGATCCGCTATTGCTGGAGAATGCAATGGAAGGAATGGATGCTGTTATTCATAGTGCTGCCCGGGTTTCTTTTGTTTCGGGCGACCAAAGCGAAATGTTTAAAACAAATATTGAAGGCACCGCAAATGTGGTGAATGCGGCGCTGTTAAAAAATATAAAAAGACTGGTACACATTAGTTCAGTAGCGTCATTGGGAAGAACGGCTAACGGAGAAACCGTTACTGAAAAAAAACAGTGGGAAGACAGTAACATCAATACCCACTACGCGGTTAGTAAATATAATGCAGAAATGGAAGTGTGGAGAGGTATTGGCGAAGGATTGAACGCGGTAATTGTGAACCCAAGCACAATATTAGGCTATGGCGACTGGAACAATTCCAGTTGTGCAATTTTTAAGAGCGTATATAATGAATTTCCGTGGTACAGTAATGGTATTAATGGTTTTGTGGCAGTAGAAGATGTAGCGAAATCAACTTTGCTGCTAATGGAAAGCGATATCAGTAATGAACGTTTTATTTTAAATGGTGATAACTGGTCCTTTAGACAGGTTTTTAACACAATGGCAGATGGATTTGGGAAAAAGCGGCCTCAACGGGAAGCCACGCCGGCGCTGGCATCAATTGCCTGGCGAATTGAAAAAGTTAAAATGTTGTTTTCGCACAAGCCTTCACTGCTCACAAAAGAAAGCGCGCGGATAGCGCAAACAACTACTTATTTTGATAACAGTAAAGTTTGCAGGGCATTACCCGGTTTTCATTTTATACCATTAGATGAAGTTATTAAAAACGCCTGCAATCATTATTTGCAATACTTGTAATCCGGCAGCGTTTTTGATTTGTTGTGGTTACAAATTTGTAGTCGGTGAAAATGTCGAAACAGGCTAAATAATGACCACGAAACGCCGCTGTTGGTGTTGTCACCAACAGGGAATTAATAGTCCGATGTTTTTAAATTCAATTGTCTTGTAATGAAAAAACTATTTGTTCTTCTTTTAACCTCTGTTTCTTTTTCAGTCTTTGCACAGCAGGAATTTACCGCATCCGGTAAAATAATAGATTCTTCCACTAACGCACCATTGACAGGCGCTTCTGTGTTTTGCCAGAATACTACATTGGGTACCACCTCGAAAGCTGATGGGGAATTCAGCCTTACTTTACCCAATGGTGGTTACGATTTAATCATTTCTTATACGGGTTACGAAACCCAGGTAATACGCATCAGCGTTTCTCATGCAGCCAATCTTTTTATTGCATTGAAACAAAAAGATAAGACCATGCAGGAGATTTCCATTGTGGGCAGTAATGAAGTGCCGGACGGATTGGCGAAATACGGCAAATTTTTTATGGACAATTTTATTGGCAATGATACCAACGCCGTACTGTCTAAAATAGAAAATCCTGAAGTATTGCAGTTTTATTTCAGTAAAAAAAGGAACCGGTTAAAAGTAAGGGCGAAAGAAGATCTCGTTATCATAAATGCTGCACTTGGCTATAAAATAAAATTTCAGCTGGATTCTTTTGCATACGATTATGGCCCGGGCCTAAGTGTATTTACCGGCTTTCCATTTTTTGAAGAGCTTGCCGGTACAGATCAGCAAAAAGCATCGTGGAAAGAAAACCGCGAAAAAGCATACAAGGGATCAAGATTACATTTTGCACGCAGCTGGTACGCTCATAATCTTGAGAAAGATGGATTTGCTTTGGAGAAAGTTGATTCTACGTCTAAAATATTAAAAACAACACCTATCACAAATCCTTATGATACTGCATTGTGCCAGACAATAGAAAATAACGATGTTGAGATTAATTACAATGGCAGGATGCGCATCGTTTATAAAAATGCAAAGCCAGATCTTCAATACTTGCGTGAAAATAAGTTACCGCTGTCTATCATTGCACAAATAAGCATCCTGGATATCACGGATGGTTTTGTGATTCAGCAGAACGGCTATTTCTATGATCAGAATGATGTCATCAATATCGGCTACTGGAGCTGGCAAAAGTTGGCAGATGAATTGCCGTATGATTATGTACCGTGAAGCGTGTCATAAATCGCCAGGCGTTAGACGGCGAGAGGGGTCCCAAAATTTATTTGCGATTGAATAAAGTTTCACCTTTCACGTCTCACGATCTTTCTTCATTACCTTTTCCCACAATTGTGGAATCCGTTTTATCCATATCAGTTCGCGCTTTGCTATACTTGCTTCTTGTGCAGGTGTTCCCCAGTATGTAGTGTTTCCTTTTATATCACCTACCACACCCGTTTTACCCAGCAACACTGCATTGGCGCCAATCGTTAATGTTTTGTTTACTACTACCTGGCCCCAAAGCGTAACACCCTCTTCAATGGTTACGCAGCCACCGACTATTACTTGCGCAGCAAACAAGCAATTTTTGCCAATCACAGTATCGTGGCCAATATGAATAAGGTTATCCATCTTGGTGCCCCTGCCAATAATCGTGTCGCTGGTAACACCACGATCAATAGTACAATTTGCGCCAATTTCAACTTCATCATGTATGATAACCCGGCCGCAGCTTTCCATTCTTTTATACCATAGCTCCCGGGTTTTTTTTCCGTTGTAATAAAAAGCATCAGCGCCAATCACAGTTCCGGATTGTATATATACGTTGTCGCCAATGACTGAATGATCAAGAATAGATACGTTGGGTTGAATGATGCAGTTGCTGCCAATGGAAACGTGGTTGCCAATGAAAGCACCAGGCGCTATATAAGTACCGTCTCCAATTTTCGCGCTATCAGAAATTATTTGTGTTGCTTTTTCAAATGGGTTAAAATAACGAACAATTTTTAGATAGGCTTCAAACGGCTCATCTACTACCAATAAAGCTTTACCTGCGGGAATTGATTCCGTATTGGTATTTATAATGATAAAATCCGCAGCAGAATGTATACAGGATGCGTAGTATTTTGGATGATCTACAAAAGCAAGATCACCTTTCTCCACTTTATGAAGTTCATTGATACCGGTAGCTTGTCCGTCTTTGTTGCCCAGTAGTTCAGCACGTAAAAATTCGCTCAACCATTGCACAGATACAGGAGATGGAAAACGCATAGAATATAATTTCAACAAAAGTAAAGCAAGATGATGACGCGCATACAATAACTTGTTTTGTAAAGATTACGTTAATGAAAAGAGGAGCGGCCGCTATGTTTTTTATATAAAAATTGAGTTTGTGCATAATTGGTGTATCGTGTTTGGGAAATGGACAAACTAAAATATCGTCTTTGACAGGTTTAGTACAAGGCATTTGCAACTATTTCGGGGCTTTAACGAATTTTTTTTGGACGCCCCATCCCTGGAAAACAAAGAAAAAAATACTTAAATCAACAATGTATTTTACTTGTATTCAATTCGGAATATTGCTTGATCAAATTTACAAGTATACGTACAACATAGTAACAGCAATAGTTTCAGCGGATCGGTTTTATTTTATGCAACAGGTACAAACGATAAAAAGGAAAATGATTCGAAATTTTATTATAGAAAATGGCTCTTTTTCAGCTGGCATTATCCACAGTTAAAAATAAAATGTGCATAAAATTCTTGTGGTTTTTTTTTTGAATCGACAAAATATATTTTAATATTGTGTACGGAAATTTATTTCCTGGTACTTACTAACCCATCCAAATATTAAAGTCCCCGATTCATCGGGGGCTTTTTTTTGTGCAGGATGCAACCACACGCATCTTTTCATTGAAATTCAATATTGTTCTACAGACAATAAATCAGGTTGAAAACCAGGATAGCAAAAGTTTTGCGGGCTGAGATCACAAAAAATATATTTCTTACGCAGTCGTTTTCAAAATAAATAATCCGGTTACGTAAATGCGCTGCTACACAAGCTTGCGCCGTGTGTTACAATCCCTGATAATCACCATTATTTATAAACTAATTGCTTTACCTTGCTGAAAAACAGTTCATCATGTTAAAATCAATGACAGGCTTTGGCAGGGTAGAAAAAGCAGTAGGGGATAAAATATTCCTGGTGGATATAAAATCGCTCAATGGTAAGCAATTTGAGCTGATGCTGAAAATGCCGGCATTCTTAAAGCCTTTTGAATTTGACATCCGCAGAATAATTTCCAAACAACTTGGCCGGGGCAGTATAGATTGCAGCATCAACCTGAAAGAAAGCGGTGCCAGCAAACCAGTTAGCATTAATACAGAGTTGGCGAAAGCTTATTACAAACCTATTGCGGCGTTATCAGCTGAGCTTGGTCTTGACCCTTCTGCTATTTTAAGCACACTAATAAAATTGCCGGAAGTAATTACACCTACCGGCGAAACACTTACCGGGGAAGAGTGGGGCATCTTTGCAAAAATTATAGAAGCCGCTATCGCAGCGCTTACCAACCACCGGATGGAAGAAGGTAAATCGCTGGAAAAGGAATTGCTGCTCCGCATTAATAATATTCAATTACAGCAAGAGACTATTTTACAGCTGGAACCACTGCGCAAAATAAAAATAAAAGACGGGTTGATTAAAATGCTGGAAGACAATGTGGGCAAAGAAAACTACGACGCCAACCGGCTGGAGCAAGAGATTATCTACTACATAGAAAAAATTGATATTACGGAAGAACAGGTAAGACTAAAAAATCACTGTGAATATTTTATCAGCCTGCTGGAAGAAGATACAGATGAGAAGGGAAAGAAGCTTTCTTTTATTTTACAGGAAATTGGAAGAGAAATAAATACCACCGGCGCCAAAGCCTACGATTCAACGATACAGAAATGCGTGGTGATGATGAAAGATGAACTGGAAAAAGCAAAAGAACAAGTGCTGAATGCCTTGTAAGCGTGAAACGCGGGGCGCAGGGCGTGCATGATCCAAAACCATTTGAAGATACCTTAGATTGAAGGTGCCACGACCGATGATTCGCGCCTCACGTTCGTAATCAGATTATTTAATAACATCTTGTGCTATTTTTGCCGCATGAATGCAATATCAAGAACCTGGGTTTTTATTATTTTTTGCTGCCTGCAGCTAACGGCCTGCAATTCTATCGGCGTATTCGAAAAAGACATTCCTTTCAAGAAACAGGAATGGGCAGGCAGTTACAAACCATCTTTTGCCTTTACCATTACGGATACCCTGGCCGCGTATAATATTTACCTTGTACTACGCCACACAGATGCTTATAACTACAATAATATCTGGATAAAATTTACACGCAAAGGGCCGGACACGAGTTACACACAACAGGTAGATTTGCGATTGGCTACCAACGGACAGGGCTGGTTGGGAACAGGAATGGATGATATTTGGGAACACCGCATTCCTATCACGCAAACTGCTACACAATTCAGAAGAAGTGGTAACTATGAATTTACGCTGGAACAAATAATGCGGCAGGATCCATTACTTCATGTATTGAATGCAGGTCTCAGGGTAGAAAAAGTAAAATAGGCGAAGACTTATTTGCAGTCATCAATTTAAATTCTTCCGCTCACCAGTAACCTGATCACAGATGTTCAAAAAGAAAAGACTGGCAGCTGCAACCACCGTATACTGGTTTTTATTATTTTATATTATTGCAGCTTTAATTTGGTGGTTCATTGCGTTGAATCAACAAAGCCACCAGATGGCCGTATATAAACTGGTAGAGTTAAAAGCGGAGGATCCTGCGTACCTCCAAAAAGTTGAAGCAGTCACCACAGAAGAAAAAAGAAAAAACGCGCAGTTTATTGGGGAAGGTGCCATTTTTCTGCTGGTAATATTAATCGGCGCCCTATTTGTTTACCGCGCAGTAAGGCGGCAAATAAAAATGACACAGCAGCAGCAAAATTTTATGATGGCTATTACCCACGAATTAAAAACGCCCATCGCCATTGCCAAACTTAATTTGGAAACACTCCAAAAACATAAGCTGGATGAAGCCAAACAACAGAAGCTGATACTGGCGACCTTACAGGAAGCCAACCGCCTTAATACGCTTACCAATAATATACTCATCTCTTCCCAACTGGAAGGTGGCGGGTATAAATTATTAAAAGAAGAACTGGATTTTTCTTCGCTCGCAGCCAATTGTGTGCAGGATTTTCACAGCCGTTTCCCCGAGCGAAAAATGGAAAGTATTATTGACGAAGACATTGACCTCAGCGGCGATTCACTGCTCTTGCAGATACTGGTTAACAACCTGCTGGATAATGCCGTTAAATACGCGCCAAAAGAATCAACCATATATTTTACGCTGAATAAAAATGCGGAGGGTGTTTATTTAAAATGTGCTGATGAAGGGCCCGGAATTCCGGATGAAGAAAAAAAGAAAATATTCGATCGGTTTTACCGGATTGGAAACGAGCAGGTAAGAAAAACAAAAGGAACGGGCCTTGGATTATACCTCTGCAAAAAAATAACAGCTGATCACAATGCTGGCATTAGTGTGACAAACAATCATCCCGCAGGCAGTATTTTTACCGTTCATTTTTACGTATGAGTAATAACGAAACCTCCATATTGCTGGTAGAAGATGAAGAAAATCTTCATGAAGCATTAAAGCTGAACCTTGAACTGGAAGGATACAATATTGTTTCTGCTATGGATGGTATGCAGGCGCTTAAAGCTTTGCAAAATCAATATTTTGATTTGATGATACTGGACATTATGCTGCCGGAAATGGATGGCATTGAAGTGCTGGAAACCATCCGGATACAAAACAATGAACTGCCGGTATTAATTTTAAGCGCTAAAAATACTTCTGCAGATCGTGTGCTGGGTTTAAAAAAAGGTGCTGACGATTATCTTACCAAGCCCTTTAACCTGGAAGAACTCTTATTGCGCGTACAAAAATTAATTGAAAAAAATAAAAAGCTGCTCGATAAGGAAACGATTGGCGATGTGTACCAGTTTGGTACCAACGCAGTTGATTTTAAAGCCCAGGAAGCGATTAATAAGAACGGAGAGCATATTCAGCTCAGCAAAAAAGAAGCCATGCTGCTGAAGCTGCTGTTTGAAAATAAAAATGAAGTGGTGCCACGGGAAAAAATATTGCAGACTGTTTGGGGCTATAATGTTTATCCTACTACGCGTACGATTGATAATTTTATTCTTAGTTTCCGCAAATATTTTGAAGAGGATAGCCGTAATCCAAAATATTTTCATTCGGTGAGGGGTGTTGGATATAAATACAGTGAGTGAGACTTTCATTGCCATTAGCGATCTCAGAACAACGAAGCGCCAGCAGAAAGCAATTCAGCGGAAGTGCGGGCATTTATATGAACAGGCGAATGGCTTAGGGCTAAAAGCTAACAGCGTCCCGCCAGGACAACAGCTTCCCTAATCTTTCTGCTTTCTCCAGTGTATGCCGCATATCATTTTCTGTATGCACCGGTGTGTACAACGCAAGCTCACAATCATTTAAAACGTTTTCCAGTAGTTGAATTGTTTCAGCAGGCTGATTGCCTTGTTGTAACAATCGTATCACCACGGGCTTGTTAAGCTGGCTGGAAGTGAGATTAAATTTCTCAGCTAAAATATGCCAGGTGGCCTTACCCGTTTCTTTATAAAAAAGCTGGCTGTTAACGGCAGCAAGTGCATGCTTCGCACCTTCAAATGGATCCGCAGGCACAATTACGTCTTTGTCAGTTACCGGCCTTGCTGGCGCAGCAGCAATATTGTTTTTTACAGGCGTATTTTTTTTCCTGTTAAACAGCAAAGCAAGAAAAGCAACTGCCAATAACGGTAAGAGCCACAATAATCTTATCCATTTAAAATTGCCGGCAGATGAAGACTGATTAGCGTCAGTGGCAAATGTTACTTGGTTTGATTTTTTTGACGCTTTGGCAACATCCGCAACAATTGAATCTGTGCGAATTGTTTTGTAAGCATTGGCAGCAGGATCAAAATAAGAAAATTCAACCGGTGGAATTATTATTTTTCCGGGTTGTTTTGGCGTAAAAGAATATTCAAACAATTTAGTTCCGGAAATAGGGGCCACTGTTCTGTCGAGATTTTCTTTTACGGTTGGTTCATATGCTTCAACATCTTTGGGCCACTGCACTGGCGGTCCGTTTATCAGCGTAAGATTTCCCTGGCCTTTTAAAATTACATCGAACACGGCCGTTTCATTGGCCGTGATGTCTATTTTTGGTAGTAATGCTGAGATCGTAAATTTTCCTACGGCGCCATCAAAAGAAACTGGTTTGCCTTCCGCGGGCAACGCCTTAACGGTAATGGTTACGGGCTTTGAAGCAAGCGTTACTTGCTGTTCTTCCATTTTGCCATCCGTTACTCCATTCATATAATCATTGATCAGTTGTTGCATGGAAATTTTACCGTTGCTCCCTTCCAGCCGCAAAAACCTTATGGTATTATCTACTTCTACCGGGTCAAGATCAAAACTTCCATCCTGTAATGGATATAACTGCACTTTACGTATGATATGCGTATTGTATAATTTCCCATTCAATTTTTCTACTGATGGATTGTTCGCCTCGGGCTGCACCATATCGTACACACTAAACTGGCTCAGCGAAGGACGTTTTGTAATCCTTGATTCTGATTTAAGGCGCGAATATAATTTGTAGGTAGCCACAACAGGTTCACCGGCATAGCAGGTGGTTTTGTTTACATCCAGTTTAACAAATAAGTTGTTTTTTATTTTATCTGCAGCGCTTTCCCCTTTTCGTAAAATATATTCTTCGTCTACCTCTTCAGGTGCTTCTTCCGGCAGGGCTAAACCAAAAGGATTTGCAACCGGGTTTGATTGCCGCGACGCCGCATTCGTAACTGTTACCGTTACGCTGTTTGAATGCATTGATTTGCCATTTACTGTGGCAGTTGCTCCGCCAATGGTGAAGCTTCCGGTGGCAGACGGTTTTAAAATATACGTAACACCTTCATATTTTGAAGTAGCACCGTTAATGATACTCATGCCGGTTTGTTGCATAGGACCCGAAACAACCGTGAAGCCATTAAAAACAGGCGGGGCCAGCGATTCTACCGAAGAAGCATTTTCGACAATGTATTGAACCTGCAGGTAATCATCTTTGCCAACTTCTTTGTCGTTGATGATGGTAGAAAACTTTACCTGTGCACAAACTGGTATGCAAAAAGCAATTATTAAACTTAAAGAAAGTAGGAATTTACTTGCCCGCATTGATTAACAGTTTCAGTAAATTTAATGGAATGCAAATATACGCGGATGAGCTTTGACTGTTTACGTTTTTGCGTTAAAGTTCAGTGGCGGGGGCGGTACACGGCGGAAGGCAAGCGGGGTAGTAAGGCATTTTCATATTTATCACATTTCCACAATCATCACATTTGCTACAGGTCGCCCAATTGCGGTCTCAAAATAATGTCTTCTACGCAAGCCTGGGGTGAAAGTTGGGAAGCTGCATAAATCATTGCCGCAATATCATTGGCTTCCATAATTCTTTTTGGGTCGATGCCACTGCCGCTCCATGAATCTGTATAAGCTGCCCCCGGGAAAACGGTGGTGACTTTTATATTGTATGTTTTCAATTCTTCCCGCAAATTTTTTGAAAAACCGTGCAAAGCAAATTTGCTGATGCTGTAAGCGCCGCCATTATTGTATGCGCTTAAAGAAGCAATAGAACACATATTAAAGATGTGCCCGCTTTTTCTTTTCATCATTGACGGTAACAATGATCTTGTTAAATGATATGCGCTATACACATTGGTCTGTATCATTTCTTCCAGTGCGCCATCTTTTTCATTGTGTATGCTGCCGGGTATAAAACGCCCCGCATTGTTTATCAGCACATCAATGTTATAAGCGTTGGCCAGCACCCATTCTGCAAAATCTTTTACTTCTTCCTTTTTGCTGATATCCCTGGCCTTTGCCTTTATTTTTATATTTGGATAGCGCGTTAATAATTCTTCCATGGCCTTATACAAAACAATTTCATTGCGCGAGCAGATATATAAATTATGTCCGTTGGCAGCAAATGTTTCTGCTATCGCCCTGCCAAACCCTTTTGACGCGCCCGTTATAACTACGTTCATAATAATATTTTATAAAAGAGAAGTGACTAGTAAAGATAAGATCGCTGCGTGAAATATTTTTGCAGATAGCTATGTAATGAACTCCCATGCAGGGGAATAAATGTTCGTAAATACTTCACTACCCGCAAACCACACAGATAGATGCCAGTTCCAGCGGAACTTTATGTTTATAGCATCGTTTTTTTTACAATCACGGCGCTAACGGAGCTCCCCGGGCAGTGCAAGGAGCTCCGTTAGCGTTGCTTGCTATTGAATTACTTTTCTATAACAGGATGCTCCTGCCGGCGCAGAAAACCAGATTAAATTACAACGTACGAATGATCAAAACAAAAGCGATCAGATTTTTCTGATCGCTTCATAAAATATTTTTTCTAATTATTATTCCGTTCTTTTACTGCATGAATACCTATAAACATCTTTTTTTCGATTTGGACCATACTTTATGGGATTTTGAAGCCAATAGCCGTCAAACACTTTTGTCGATGTATGACAGTATGCAGCTGAAAGAAAAGGGCATTGATGATTTTGAAAAATTTTATAAAAATTACCTGGTACACAATGAAAAATTGTGGGCGCGGTACCGAAAAGGGTTTATTAAAACGGAAGAGTTACGCTGGAAACGGATGTGGCTTACTTTACTGGATTTTAAAATAGGAGATGAAAAATTGGCGCGCGAAATGGGTCTTGTTTTCCTGGATTTACTACCCACACGAACGATACTGTTTCCATATGCAGTGGAGATATTGGATTACCTCATTCAAAAAAAATATATACTGCACCTGATTACCAACGGGTTTGAAAAAACGCAACACGCCAAATTAAAAAATTCAGGATTGAATACCTTTTTTAATGAGGTGATTACTTCTGAAGGCAGTAATAGTTTAAAGCCACAGAAAGCAATTTTTGATTATGCATTGCAACGAACAAATGCTACCATAAAAGAAAGTATTATGCTTGGCGATGATTTGGAGGCTGATATTGGCGGCGCCAGGGATGCGGGCATCGACCAGGTATACATTAATCATTTAAATAAACCTTTACCGGCAATACGTCCAACGTATACCGTTGCATCGTTAAAAGAATTAGAAAATATTTTCTAAGATTGCTGATTGTGAAAATATTTCTGATCATGGTTCGCATGATTCGGGAACGGGATTTTTAGATTTTCCCCGGTGTGCTAATCCTTTTCCATCGGTCCATAAAAAAACCGTCTCATTTTTTAATGAGACGGTTCAAAATAGTAGTAGCTTTTATTATTTAAATATCAGCGTTAATTTGTGTTAAGCCTTTTTTACTTTTTCTTCTTTGCCACAGCATTTGCCACCTTTTGTGCAGGTTTTCTTTGCTTTTTCTTTGCTTTTTCCTTTATCCCCGTTTGCAAATGCAACACCAGAAATCAGGAAAGCGGCAGTAGCGAGCATCAATACTTTTTTCATATAGCAATGTTTTAATTTTACAGTAACGAATATACTCTTTTGCCGTGAATTTTCTAAATTTGGGGGCTGTTAAATATTATGATTCGCGGTAAATATGACCTTGTATTACCCGGGCGAAAATGCCGGTTCTAATTGATTATTCCAAATACGCAGGTTTCGTTTCATATGGGGTTACCACGCAGGTATGCTCCTATAGCGTCGCCAGGATGGTTACACCGCCCTGTACAACCTGGTTTAATTGAACATCTACTTTGGTGCCTATGGGCAATAATACATCCACCCGGCTGCCAAAACGAATAAAGCCCATTTCGTTGGTTTGTACCACCTTCTGGCCGACCTGTAAATAATTAATGATGCGTTTGGCCAGTGCACCGGCTATTTGTTTCACCAGGATTTCCCCTTTGGTATGCCGGATCACCACAGAATGGCGCTCGTTTTCAGTAGAAGATTTTGGGTTCCAGGCCACCAAATATTTGCCTTTGTGATATTGATTATACGTAACCTCTCCGCTGAGTGGATTGCGGTTTACGTGCACGTTGGCGGGGCTCATAAAAATGGAAATCTGCAAACGTTTTTCTTTGAAATATTCTTCATCAAACATTTCTTCAATCACTACTACCTTGCCATCCGCAGGCGCTATAACTTTATTATCGTCTTTCGTAAGCTGCCGGTTGGGAATGCGAAAAAAAGAAATGATAAAAAGTAATAATCCGAACAAACCGATAAAAATCAGCCAGCTAAGCCAGGGCAGGCTATAGCTGATAAAATAAAATGATAAAAGATTCAATCCTGCAAAAATAATAGCGGCAATAGCAATCGGTTTATAGCCTTCTTTGTGTATGTACATTTAATAATGCATTGAACCGCAAAAATAAGGTAAATGAAGTTTATGAAGTCTGTTATCGTGCCACCATTATTTTACTTACAAACGGCGCATTCTGTTTAGCCGCGGCACAATAACTACGGTATGGTTAAACAATATTATCAAGGAAAAAATGCAGGTACAGCCATACAAAGGGTGTTACAAACAATAGAGAATCAAACCGATCTAAAAAACCTCCGTGCCCCGGCATAATACTGCCACTATCTTTAACGTTGGCCATTCTTTTTAACTTGCTTTCAAAAAGATCTCCCAAAATGCCAAACACCGCTGCAATAGCGGCAATAATAGCCCAGGCAATTGTGGTTAAAAAGCCCGCCCATTTACCCAGCAACACAATGACTACTATACAAAGAATGGCGCCACCAATGGTTCCTTCCCAGGTTTTTTTGGGTGATATTTTTGAGAACGGTGTTTTGCCAATAAATGAGCCAACTAAATAAGCCATCGTGTCATTTATCCAGATCGCTATTAAAATACCCAACGGAAGAACATAGCCCAAGGCATCAGAATAAATACCATTGCCCTTTTCAATCATGCCCATGCACCTGATATCAATCATTAACGCGAGGCCTACTGAAATATATAAAAGTCCAAAAAGGGACCAGCCAATATTTCTTAATTCAAATTGTTTTGAAAATAAAAATTCACCAACAGGCAAAGCAAAAATGGCAATCAGGCCCAGCCACATGCCAAAAGTGTGCAGTGCAATACCAAAAATAGTAAAGGCGTCATTGGTAAAATAAAGCATGATGCACCAGCCCGCAAGCATCACCCCATATTTATGAAAGGGACTGATATCAGTGTATTCCGGATCAATCCGGCAAACCAATTTCTGGTATTCTATCCAGCAGCCAAAATGAATAACAGAAAATAAAATAAAAAAGGTCCAATGGTTCCAGAGCATTCCTGCCAGCATCACCAGCACGAATA
>JBDUAY010000397.1:0-5489 GCA_040004415.1 Bacteroidota bacterium
CTCAGGTGCGGAAGTTTCTTTTGAGATTCAAGATAAAGTACCTCTTTTTTATTTAACTTAATTTGAATACTCATTTGTACCGGGTTTGAAGTACAAAAATATATATGTTTCTAAACTAAGTTGTCAGTACCCTGGTGTTGTAAGGAAAGTTTGTATGGCCGGGCAAATTTAACAGAGCTGGATGTTGCAGGTCCGGCAGGACGAATAAAACCGGCTGATGAATGCCAGAAATTATATATGCATGGAAAAGTGCCGGCATAAAAATGCAGCCCCGTTTTAAAATCGGAGTTTTTAATCGCTTTGATCCGGAAATTTGCTTTTTACAAATGCGTCCATGAAGGCGAATTTTATTACTTCAAATGCTTCCTCACGGGCCAAAAAATGAATTAGCGTGACAGCATTAAAAATATTTTTCCGTTCATGCGAAGAGGTTATTTTATTGGAATAATGTTGGAAATACGTCAGGGTGAGAAACTTTTTATGTGTACAAGCGATTATAAGAAAAATTGATTACCCGGGTATTTAAAGTCATGCGAAATCATGTATGACAGTTTATAACAGGCGCAGAATATTATTATTACCGTACATCCGGTTGTATCGAAAACAAACAGTTTGCAAACACCTGCATTATTAAAACTTTGATTGTCAGTTTGCGGCGCTGTTGGCATTGTGTTGGCACTATTGTGACACAACCAGGGAAAACTTATTGTTCACCAAAAAACCGCTATTATGCTACGTCCTACAATTAATCTGCTATTCCGCACGATTGCCAGGAATAAAACTTTCAGTTTGCTCAATATAGGTGGACTGGCCATCGGGATAACCTGCGCTTCCTTCATTTTCCTATGGGTAGAAAATGAACTTACGTTTAATCATCATTTTATTAAAAGGGACCATTTATACGCTGTCATGGAAACACCTGAAACGCCGGGCCAGGTGTCAACCTTACGGGGAGGCCCGGTACCACTGGCGGAAGGGATCAAACATACTATCCCTGGAATAAAAAATACCGCCCGCATCAATTCGCCAACTGATCAGTTTTTTGTGATAGGTGACAAAATTGTTGTACAGTCCGGACAATACGCAGATTCATCCATTCTTTCGATCCTGAATTTTAATTTTTTGTATGGGACGACGCCCTCTTTAACATCGCCCGAATCCATCATCATCAGTCAATCAATGTCTAATGCTATTTTCGGCAATACAAATCCTGTGGGAAAAACGCTGCAGACTAAAACAGGTGCACCCTTTATGAAAGACGGCCTGTTTATTATCACGGGTGTCTTTATAGATTTTCCGCTGAACAGTACATACCAGTTTAAATGGGTATCACCCTATAAAATATATGAAGACCTGATGCGACCGCAATGGAATAAATGGGATATTCCCGTAGAGACATTGGTGGAGCTGGAGCCGGCGGCAGACATTGCCTCAGTGAACACGCAACTGAATAAATTCCTGCAAAAAAAAGTCGAAGGGTCGAAGACAAGCCTCTCTTTATTTCCGATGAACGACTGGAACCTGTATGAGCATTTTACCAATGGCAGACCAGACGGCGGCAAAATCCGGTATGTTCATTTGTTTTCACTAATCGCCGGTATTATCCTGTTAATTGCCTGCATTAATTTTATGAACCTCTCTACCGCCAGATCAGAAAAACGCGCCAAAGAGGTGGGTATCCGTAAAGTGTCCGGCGCCCATAAGCACGAACTCGTACTCCACTTTATCCGCGAATCCATTACGATGGCATTGCTCGCAGTATTACTCTCTATGGTGCTGATAACTGTGTGCCTGCCTTTTTTTAATCAGCTCCTGGGCACTAAACTGGATGCAGGTATATTTAAAATGAATCACCTTCTTTTTCTGCTGGCAACCGGACTGGTTACAGGGTTGTTATCCGGTTTATACCCGTCTTTTTACCTGTCGGCCTTTAAACCGATAGCGGTATTGAAGGGACTTAAAATAAAACATAGTTCCGCTGCCGGTTTCATCCGGAAAGGATTGGTGACCACACAGTTTACCATATCCATTGTACTGATTATTGCAACCGTGATTATCTATCAGCAGATTCAATATGTAAAAGCAAGGGACCTGGGGTATACCACCAACAGTATGATTGAAATGATAACTCCGGAAAATTTTCCAGCCCGTTTTGAAGCGATAAGACAGGAACTGCTGCAATCAGGTGCCATCGAAAACGCGGCGATGGCCTATAACCCCATGCTACACCTGTATACTTTTTCAACGGATTACCAATGGGCGGGCAAATCTCCGCGCCAGCCGGTGACCGTTTATGATATCGGCGTAAGCGATAAATATATTTCCACGATGCACATGCAAATCAAAAGCGGCCGGGATTTCTATACAGGGGAAAGGGTTGACAGCAACAATACCGTTATCATTAATGAAACGATGGCCAAACTGATGGGCGCAGAAGGCAAACTGGGCGGAACGATCACAAGAACCGGGTATCCTGCCATTCACATTGTAGGGATCGTCCATGATTTTATTTTTGATGACATGTATGGCCAGGGCGGACCGGTGCTGATGGTTTGCCTACCCCAGGCATGCAACCACCTGTTTCTCTCCCTGTCTGCCCAAATGAATACAAAAGATGCGCTGGCGAAAATTAACCAGGTACTGACTACTGCAGTCCCCGGTTACCCATTTGCGTACAAATTTGCAGATGAAGAGCTGAACAAGTTATTCGAAACAGAAAACATGGTAAGCAGGCTGGCCACTATTTTTGCCGTCCTGGCTATTGTAATATCCTGCCTGGGACTGTTTGGCCTGGCAGCCTATACAGCAGAAAAGCGAACAAAAGAAATTGGTATTCGCAAAGTACTGGGGGCTACGGTTATCTCCCTGGCTGCTTTGCTGTCCGTGGAATTTCTGCAACTGGTTTGCGTTGCATGCATCATTGCATTTCCCGCAGCATGGTGGGCCCTTCATCATTGGTTACAGGCGTACGGGTACAGAACCAGCATTCAATGGTGGCCATTTGCCGCAGCAGGTATGGGCGCTTTGTTCATTGCACTACTGACCGTCAGTTTCCAGGCTATAAAAGTGGCCCTGGGCAATCCCGTGAAAAGTCTGCGGACAGAATGAGTAAATAAAATGGAATATAAGTGCAATGAAAAAGAAAAATTTCCATTGCAAATAAAACTCCTCAAAAACATATTCATTGGACACATAACTGTAAAGCCCTTACTCTCAAACTCTGAATTACTTTGTCAAGGTTTGTAAGGGGATGTGCTGTATGCCTTTCCAACGCCTGATGTATCGGCAGTTAACAATATCATTTCTTTCATGCAGTAGATGGAGTTACATTTGCTACCAATCATTTATAGCAGTAGTGAACCTATTATTCAAATGGAATTTTAAAACATCAGTGACCAGGTAAACAGAAAATACGAAAACTTCATCCTTGAAAATATCAATGAGGATCATTGTTTAGACTGGCGGTAATGGAAGAAGCTTATTTGTGGCATTACATGGTTGCGTGATATTTTTGCATTACTGGAAGACGCCTTCCCGTTTTTAAGCGGCATTTTGGCCAAATTCCAATTAACAGCGATATAATACGGTAAAACCCTGCTACAAATATTAAAGGCACAACAAAATGAAAACTCAGCAATATCCCAAAGTTTATTTGTACAAACGAATTGTTCAGGCGAAGCTTTTTATTGACAACAACTATGCAGATAAGATAGACATTAACAACATATCGGACAAAGCCTATTTTTCACCCTTCCATTTCATCCGCCTGTTTAAAAAAATATATGGCAAAACACCGCACCAGTATTTGACATTGGTGAGAATTGAAAATGCAATAGTATTATTTCAAAAAGACAAACCTGTTTCCGAAGTGTGCTATGCTGTAGGCTTCGAAACACTCAGTTCGTTTGGCAGCCTTTTCAAACGCATAGTTGGCTTGTCGCCTTCTGCTTTCACGGAGGCGCAGAAACAACGGAAAATTCAAATCTTACAAGATCCTTTTCATTTTGTACCTGGTTGTTTTGCTTATCAAAACGGCTGGAACAAAAAATAGCAATTTTCAAATAGCGGCTTTCTCCTTCATTGCCCATCTTTGCTTCATTATTTACAATAAAATAAAAGCAATGATTAACAAAATGACATTCTCCTGCGTTTACGTTTTAAACCAGGAAAGCGCTTATGATTTCTACATCAACAAGTTGGGTTTCAAAGTACACACCGATGCACCATTGGGGGAAGGCAACAGGTGGCTAACCGTTACACCGCCAGAACAACCCGAACTTGAAATTTCCCTGCTTCTCGTTAAAGAAGGAGAAATGTTTACCAAAGAATCTGTCCAGGCAGTAACCGCGCTTATAAAAAAGGGAACATTCGGGCACGGCGGATTTGAATGCATTGACATTTATGCTACTTACGAAGAATTAAAAAGCAAAGGAGTTGAATTTGCCCAAGCGCCCAAAGAAGAATTTTATGGAGTAGCGGCTGTTTTTAAAGATGACTCTGGAAACTGGTTCTCATTAAGTCAAAAACAACGGGAAAAATAGAAAATATGATAAACGTAGAAACATACATTGAGAATATAAAAAAGAAGACGGGCAAAACGCCGGGCGATTTCAAAAAATTAGCCATCACTAATGGCTTATTTGAAAAGGGTGTTTTGAAACCAACTGTAAAAGCTGCTGACGTTATTGCCTGGCTGAAAAAAGATTTTGATTTGGGCCATGGTCATTCGCTGGCGATCTATCATATTCTTAAAGAAGATATCCAGGTTAATTAAATGGCACACTGTTACTTAACAGCGGAAGCAGTTTTCCTACTTCGGAATTTAAACCAGATGCCCCTCAAATTTCAGAAGGATATGTAATAAATTACAGATTTAATTTAAACTACCTTCATTTTCAGGTGAAATAGCATGAATAGGAAATATATTTCCGAAATGATAGCGATTAGCTAAAAGTTGGAAAAGCCCTGAATTACTGGAACACGGTTTTCCTATTTTAGTGAAAGGGCCCTCTGGCTTTATAACTATTCCTGTTAATTAGTGGGAGAATCCTGCTGCATTGAACTCACTTGGCCATGGGGAATTATGTTTAAATCAGTGTGGCGGAAGGGGGGCAGACATACCGTTTTTTCCACTTCAAGCCTGGACAACTCTTTCCCCTGTTATTCTGGTATTCGAAAATTTGTGTTGCTTCAATTTTATTGAAAAAAAAGTATTGATGTACCCTTTTTTATTTGATTAAAGAAAAGGTTTAATACCCGTATAAATTTTCCTGCAGTGTTTTTTTATTTCATCGTTTGTTATATCGGCGTCGATCGTCCGCAACCTTATTGAATTTATGCCGACTCTTTGCTTTGCAGCCGTTCCATTACGGATTGTTTATACAACCGCCCTATGGGAATTTCACATTGTCCAATTTGCACAGCAAGTGCATTGTAACCAGAAATTTTGCTCAGGGAAACAATGTAGGATCTGTGGACACGGATAAACT
>JBDUAY010000398.1:0-5445 GCA_040004415.1 Bacteroidota bacterium
CTTAAAACCATTTTTATGAACCTCTCTTCCTTATTTTCCACCTGGTGGTGGATCATTGCAATTGCAGTATTTATTATTCTGTATAAGTTTATACTTCGTTTTTTCTTTGGTATGGTTATCGTGCCAGAAAACAGAATTGGCCTTGTCACAAAAAAATTCGTTGTAGCCGGCCCCAACCGTGGCTTGCCAGACGGACGGATTATTGCTACCAAAGGCGAAGCCGGTTTCCAGGCCAAAACACTTGCCCCTGGTTTATACTGGAGCATGTGGCCCTGGCAATATGCAGTAGACATGGTACCCTTTATGGTAATACCAGAAGGCAAAATTGGCTTGCTGTTAAGTAAAGACGGAGCCGAAATTCCTACGGGTCGTATACTTGCGCGTAAAGTGGACAGCGATAATTTCCAGGATGCACAGAAGTTTCTTGACAACGGAGGCCAACGTGGACGGCAAACCGCTTTTATGACGGCAGGTTCGTATCGTATCAATACTTTTTTGTTTGAAATCACGATAGTTGATCAGCTCATTATTCACGAAAATATGGTGGGTATTGTTACGACCCTTGATGGTGAACCGATTATACAAGGACAGATAGCCGGTAAACAAATTGACGGCCATAATAATTTCCAGGACGTTGATACTTTTATGAAAAACGGTGGTAACCGCGGCCTGCAACCGCAAGTGGTATTGGCAGGTTCATATTATATCAATCCATGGGCCGTACAAATTGAAGAAATACCCATGACGGATGTTTCTATCGGCCATGTAGGTGTAGTGATCTCGTATATTGGTGAAGATGGTGTTGATGTTACCGGTGATACATTTAAACATGGTAACATTGTTGCCAAAGGTTATCGCGGCGTTTGGATGGAGCCGTTAGGTCCGGGTAAATATCCAATCAATACCTACACCATGAAAATGGAACTGGTACCTACTACCAACCTCGTGCTGAACTGGGCCAACGCAAGAAGTGAATCGCATAATCTTGATAAAAATTTGTCAACCATTACGGTGCGTTCAAAAGATGGTTTCCCGTTTAACCTGGACGTTGCGCAGATAATACATATACCTGCTAACGAAGCGCCAAAAGTTATTGCACGTTTCGGCAGCATGAATAACCTGGTAAGCCAGGTACTGGAACCGACCATTGGTAACTATTTCCGTAACTCGGCGCAGGACAGTGACGTCATCAGCTTCTTAAGCACCCGTAAAGAAAGGCAGATGGCTGCAAAGGAACACATCAAAGCCGTGCTGGATGATTACAACGTTAATGCGGTGGATACGTTAATCGGTGACATCGTTCCGCCCGAAGCACTGATGAAAACGCTGACTGATCGTAAGATTGCCCAGGAAGAAGAAAAAACGTACGAAACACAAAGGATGGCACAGGAAAAAAGACAAGGTGTCGAAAAAGAAACGGCCATTGCAGATATGCAGAAAGAAATTGTGAAGGCACAGCAAAGTGTGGAAATTGCACAACGTACGGCAGACGCTACAGTGAAAAAAGCAGAAGGTGATGCAACGAGTTTAAAATTGAAAGTGAATGCCGAAGCAGAGTCTACTAAAATGCGGGCCAATGCAGAAGCGGAAGCCACCAAAATGAATGCTGGTGCGGAAGCAGAAAAAATTGCGAAGACCGGTTTTGCAGAAGCAGAAAAAATTATGGCTATTGGTAAATCAACTGCGGAAGCATACGAGTTACAGGTTAAAGCAATGGGTGGCGATAACTTTACCCGGTATAAAGTGACGGAAGAAATCGGCAAGAGCCGTATTAAAGTAATACCTGATGTATTGATAACTGGCAGCAATGGAACAGACGGTGGCATCGGTGGATTGCTTGGATTGAAACTGATGGATATGATAAATGAAAGAAAAGATAGCAAAGAAAATAAAGACACTGTGAATTAAAAATTTTCGACTGATTGTAAAATGCCGCGACTTTATTCGCGGCATTTTTTATTTGGATGATATTTTTTGCGGGATGAGGGGAAATATTTTGAAGCTGGCGCACGTGTGGAGATGGGCTCCGTGACCATCATTTAGCAAGATGTCAACGACCATCGAACAACTTGTGCCGTACTAATTGCAACCTGCTATAACAGATTACATCCAACAATTCTCAGATCCGGCAAATCGAGGTTCAGACAACCGTCAGCAATTTATCTTCCCTCAACGGATCCTGGTTCAATAAACTGCAAATTGATTCATACAAACCAGGCAACGCTATTTTCATGCGCAGTGATTGCTCGAAAAAAGTTTCAATGGCCACTGCCCAGAATTCGTTGTAATTAGTAGCAGCATATTGATTCAGGAAATTCGTTTTTCCAGTTTGCATGTCGTTGAAGATGGGCCTTGCTACAGCAGAAAAATTATAAAATCTTTTTATAAAGGCATCGTCCTGTCCTTTATTATCACCCGCCATAAAATTTACATACGCGAGTGCATGAGCCATTTCATGAATACCTACATTATCTGCGTCGGTGTAATCTTCATAGCCACGCAAAAAATTATCCCAGGAGAGATAAATTCCGTTGCTGTTGACGTGGCCTTCAAACGGCATCGCAAAAAGCCCGTAATTATAATTATGCTGCATAATATAAATGGTATCGAAAAAATCAAGCAGGTATTTATCGAGGCCGAAGGTGATTTGAACAGATGCGGCGCTAATAAGCAATGGCATTTTAGGATCCAGCGGAATGTCCAGGCATTTAAACTCTTTTGTTGTGGTAAACCAGGTTACACGATCCATAAAGCGAAGCCGCATATCAGGCGCCAGGCTTTTGTAATAACTATTGTAAGTACTCAGCCACTCGTCGTATTGTGCAAAATTAGATTTTGCCAGTTTATGGGCCTGGTTCCGGAGGTGCTTTTGCCATAACCAATTAATGAGAAATGGACCACCCACCACACATCCAAAAATTGCAAGGAAGGCAAGCACGCCGCTTCCACTATTTGATTCTGTTCCATGCTGAATGGAAGCCGGTTGCACGCGCTCCAATGAATCCTGCAGGGGTAAACTGTCAGCAGCACTTGTTATTACCAATGTGTCTCCGGGCATTAAAGTCTGGGTTTTCTTCAGCAACGAAAATATGGATTCCTTATTGGTTTCTGTTACCTTTGCGCCTCTGAAAAGTTGAGTGGCGGCCAGGTTAGAAGTTAGTAGCTTTTTCATATCTGCCACAGATCAATTTGTTAACCACTTTGCTTTTCAGCTTATCAACAA
The DNA here is from genome assembly GCA_040004415.1 of Bacteroidota bacterium. Taxonomy (GTDB): domain Bacteria; phylum Bacteroidota; class Bacteroidia; order Chitinophagales; family Chitinophagaceae; genus JACMLD01. Next base: position 3,224 of record JBDUAY010000398.1, read on the forward strand.
TCAACCTTTCAACTTAAGAAAATGTACAGATCGCATACCTGTGGAGCGCTAAGACTTTCAGATGTAAACAAAGAAGTAACATTGAGCGGATGGGTGCAAACCATTCGAAAATTTGGCGCTATAACTTTTGTTGACTTGCGCGATCGCTACGGCGTTACACAACTGTTGCTGAGTGAAAAACTGAATGCAACATTAGACGCCAATCCACTGGGTCGTGAGTTTGTATTGCAGGCAAGGGGCACAGTAAATGAACGCAGTAATAAAAACGCGGCCATTGCTACCGGCGATGTAGAAGTTTTAGTAAGTGAATTCACCATTCTTAACAAATCAGTTACACCGCCTTTCACCATACAGGATGATACAGACGGAGGCGATGACATCAGGATGAAATACCGTTTTCTTGATCTGAGAAGAAACGCTGTAAAAAAGAATCTTGAACTACGCTATGCCGTTAACCGGTCTGCGCGTAACTATCTTCATGAAAATCAGTTCATGGATATTGAAACGCCATTCTTAATTAAATCTACACCAGAAGGCGCACGTGATTTTGTAGTGCCCAGCCGCATGAATCCCGGCCAGTTTTATGCGTTGCCGCAAAGTCCGCAAACATTTAAACAGTTGCTGATGGTAAGCGGGTATGATCGCTACTACCAGGTCGTAAAATGTTTTCGCGATGAAGATTTACGTGCGGATCGTCAGCCAGAGTTTACGCAGATCGACTGCGAAATGAGTTTTGTTGAGCAGGAAGATATTTTAAATATGTTTGAAGGCCTGGTAAGACGAATTTTTAAAGATGTAAAGAATATTGATTACACTGACAAGATATCAAGAATGAGCTGGGAGGATGCCATGTGGAAATATGGTAATGATAAACCAGACATTCGTTTTGGAATGGAATTGTGCAATATTAAAAAGCCCGCCACAGTATTTACTGATAAAACAGATAATGAAACATTGGTAAGTGGTGTTGATTTTAAAGTTTTTGACGAAGCAGAAACAGTTATTGCTATTGCTGCACCCGGCTGCAGTGAATATACCCGCAAGCAAACCGATGAACTAACGGACTGGGTTAAACGCCCGCAGATAGGCATGAAAGGATTGGTGTATATTAAGTACAATGCAGACGGTACCTATAAAAGCAGCGCGGATAAATTTTATAGCGAAGAAAAATTAAAAGCCATTGCTGCGGCAGCTAATGCAAAAGCGGGAGATTTAATTCTGGTCTTGGCCGGTGCAGAAGAAAGAACCCGCAAAGCCATCAGCGAACTGCGGTTGGAAATGGGCAAGCGTCTTGGCTACCGCAAAGACAATGAATTTAAATTATTATGGGTGCTTGATTTCCCCTTATTTGAATATGCGGAAGATGATAACCGTTGGGTAGCACGTCATCACCCGTTTACATCGCCTAAGCCTGATCATATAAAAATAATGATCAACAACACCCCTGTTATTGAGAACGCGGCTGAATATTTAAAGCACCCGTACGCCAGCATTAAGGCCAATGCGTATGACATGGTATTGAACGGAAATGAAATTGGCGGCGGCTCCATCCGTATTTTTCAGCGCGACCTCCAGGAGAAAATGTTTGCGGCACTGGGGATGACCGAAGAAGAATCATTGCACAAGTTTGGCTTCTTACTGGGCGCTTTTGAATATGGCGCACCGCCGCATGGTGGCATTGCTTTTGGGTTCGATCGGCTTTGCGCTATTTTAGGCGGCAGTGAATCCATCCGTGATTTTATCGCGTTTCCAAAAAACAACAGTGGCCGCGATGTGATGCTCGATGCACCCAGCACGATTGATGAAAAACAATTCAAGGAATTGCAGATTAAACTGGATTTGAAATAATAAAAACTAATTCAAAAAGGGAGAGCTCTGTTACCAATATAATCTACAGGTTCCAACTGAACATCGTAATATTTCGGCATTGAATTCGCTAAAATATCAAATTATCAGGTCCACACATTCAACCCTTTCGGGGTTGAAAAATCCTTACTAATTACCCCGGGTTGGCACCCGGGGCTACTGACATTGAAGCCCTCCAGGCTTCTATAAACGAACATGTTAAAGGAGCTCTACTCTACATATCGATTGATAAAATCCAGGGAATGTTGGTGAAACAATGGACGTTGGCAAACGCAACGTTGATAGTCAAAAGGCCGATTCGTTGAGCTGTTTAACATCCATGCACAGAAGCCTGAAGGGCTTCAATATCAGTAGCC
>JBDUAY010000399.1:0-5443 GCA_040004415.1 Bacteroidota bacterium
TGATTTGTGACGAAACTACATATTTTTAATCAATAGCCAACCCGATTTTACAGAAGGTGGATTAATTGTGAAGTGATCGGTCATAATAAATATCCAGTCTTTTTATTGCTGTAAAACCAGTTTTCCATCGCTATAAAAAGGAAGCACCGGCGCCGTATTTGGGGTGAGGCAATACCTGATATCTTTCCCGAGGCCATAATTGGTGAGCCGCCGGTAATGCGAAGCGTTTTTAGCCTCCAGAAATCCGTACAGATCTTTTTTTGCTTTTGCGTATATGGTTTCAGCTATTTGGGAAGAATCACAATTGATATCAAAGCTTTTTTGTACTTTATTTATTACCGCACCGGCAAATAATACGTCCTCAATATTTACCCTGTCTTTCCAGGCGGCGCAGCCGAGCAAAACCGGCAAGTTTTGTGTCAGCAAGTAATTGCATACCGCATCAAGGTTGGGAAAAGATCCGGTAACAATTTGTTTAGCGCCGCGATCCAATGCCATATGCAACAACTTGGTGCCATTTGTAGTGGTTAACACCAATGTTTTTCCTTCAATAAATTCTCTTGGGTATTCAAAAGGAGAGTTGCCATATTCAAGTCCCTCCGCAATTTTGCCATCTCTTTCACCAGCAGTAATACCCTGTATTTGCTTGCTTATTTCTATGCAACGGCTTACGGTATCTACCGGAATGACAGATTTTGCGCCATTGTATAAAGCCGTGGCAATGGTGGAAGTAGCCCTCAGCACATCAATAATTACAACAATAGAATTACTGACATCGTACAAGTTTAAAAGGGCCGGAGAAAACGAAGTGTATAAAGCTGGTTTATTGCTGTTCATATTTATTATAAAGAGCCGCAAAAATAAAACAATAGCGGCTAAGAAAAGGTATATATATAGCTGAACAAGAGGTTAAATTAGCGGCAACCAGGCGCTTATATTATACGAAATTGGTGGCGTTTCTCTATGCCTGGTGAGAAGATGATGCTCCGGCGCAACAATGATGGGTCATTTACCAGGCGGCCAAAACATGCGCAACACGGTAAAAAATCCGTTATTTATTCAGCATAAATTTCCATTTATCGCCCTCGGCATATTCTTTAATAGCCAGGTTGCGGCGTTCAAGCATTTTCCGGAGGTATCGCCGGAGAAAAATATAGTTAAATATTTTGCCGGCCTGGCCATACGGGCTTTCAAAAGAAAACAAGTCAATCATCAGCGTCCCGTTTTGAATTGGCTTAAAATGGTGCTCATGTTTCATCTGTTTAAAATCTCCGTTTACCATTTCATCTGTAAAAGACTGCGGTGCCAGCATGCTGCTGATCTTCACTTTCATTACCCGCATTTTACCCAGGTGCTTTGCTTTCCAGGTAACGGTTTCGTCTTGTTGAATAAGGCCAGAAGTAGTACCCGCAACAGCTTGCTCATCTGTATGTGCCATTGATTTTTTGTGAACATCAATGCTTCTGCTGAGATCAAAAACCCGCTCAACGGGTGCCGCTATAAAAGTAGTAAGGTGGATGGTAGGCATGGCTTTCATTATAAGATTGGATTTATCCGTTCTTTAACGCAAAAATCCTTCCAGATTATATCAGCTAAAAGGAAATTTTACCACTTTGGCCTGGAGTAATCTATCCCTTACTTTAATATATATTTTTGCATCCAGCCGGGAGAAAACATTTCGCACATAACCCATACCAATGCCTTTGCCAAGACTGGGCGATTGGGTACCGGATGTAACAACACCTATCGTCATTCCACTAAAATCTTTGATTTCATAACCATGGCGCGGTATGCCTTTTTCTACCATTTCAAAACCAACCAGTTTACGGTCCAACCCGTTTTCTTTCTGTGCTTCAAAAATGGCTTTTGACGTAAAATCTTTATTGAATTTTGTTATCCATCCAAGGCCGGCTTCCAGGGGAGAGGTAGTATCATCAATATCATTACCATATAAACAGTAACCCATTTCAAGTCTTAATGTATCCCTGGCACCAAGGCCGATGGGCTTCAATCCTTGCGGACCGCCAATAGCAAAAATGGCGTCCCATATTTTATCTGCGTTATCGCCTTTGTTTTCCCCGCCAGACCCGGCCGAAAAATAAATTTCTACACCACCCGCGCCGGTATAACCAGTAGCGCTCACAATAACATTATCAACGCCTGCAAAAACGCCTTTTGTGAACGTATAATATTTTAGGTTGAGAATATCCATGTCTGTAAGCGGTTGCAATATTTTAGTAGCATTCGGCCCCTGTATCGCCAGCAGGCAGGTTTTATCTGAGATGTTGTGCATCTCCGCGTGTTTTGTATTATGCTTGCTTATCCAATGCCAGTCTTTTTCAATGTTTGAAGCGTTTACCACAATCATGTACGCTTTGTTTTCTTCAATACAATAAATAAGCAGATCATCTACGATGCCACCATCATCATTTGGCAGGCAACTGTACTGGGCCTTACCTGCTGTTAATTTAGAGGCATCATTTGTAGTAACGCGCTGTATTAGATCCAGTGCCTGATCTCCTTTCACCATAAATTCCCCCATGTGACTTACATCAAAAATACCGGCGTTATTGCGAACAGCCGCGTGCTCATCATTAATCCCTGTATAGCTGATAGGCATATTGTAACCAGCAAATTCGGCCATTTTTGCCCCAAGCGCAATGTGCTTTTGTGTAAACGGAGTATTCTTCATTATAAGTAGATTGATGTATGAGCGGCAGCAAAAATAACGGAATAAGATGAAAACCGGTAGAAGGTAAAAGGAAGAAGGGCAAGCCCCCAAAAGGAGGTTATACCGTTAACCTTTTGCCATAAAAAAGCCCCTCATTAAAAAATGAGGGACTGAGTTCCAACTTCAACCCGCTTACCAACTGATTGGATTGGTGCAACGGGATGCAGGCTATAAAATCTTGCGTTTAATCTGTATAAATTTTTACCTCACTGCTTGCGGCATTACTCAAAAAAGGAAGGCAGGCCTTTATTATATCCCGTTAAAAATCATTAGCGGAGAAATTACATGACCACTGGTTAAAGGTTCCTCAAAAAGATCATTATTTTTTTCGGGTTCAACTTTGGCGCTTTTTTTAATCATCTCCTTAATTTTCTTTTCGCGGTTAATACTATCCTTCACTCTCGACTCTTCACGGAACTTTTCTATTTCTCTTTCTTTTACGGAATCAATAGTTGTAGTGGTTTCGTTTTGTTTGTAATGATAACGGGCTTTGTCTTTTTTGTTTTCAACATCGCCTTCTACATTAATTTTATTACCATCCTGGCCGATTATTATTTTAAAGTGACCGTTCTGCAATTCAACCGGGTCCAGGTCGGCTACTTTTTTCAAACCATCAGGCGTCATTACATATTCTTTATTGCTTTCCCACGAATAACTTTCATCACGGTAATCATTAAAGTCTATGTTCCAACCACGCCTGTTATTTATATTTATATCAAACCAGGAATAGCGGTTCAACGCATCGCTCATCTGTATTCTTTTTCCTACGGGAACTTCTATAATCACCAGCACTTTCTGATTGCGAAATTTATCTGTACTACTTACAGCAAAACCTTCTGGCAAATACAAAGTGCTATCCTGTTGTTCTATATTAAAATGAATATTTTCTGCATTTTTGTTTGCTATCCCGCGGCTATTGCCCTGGCTTATCCTTACCCGTGTTGCATGAAAACTGGTGTCTTTACTTTTTACAATTTTTACGCGTACTGTATTCAGCATTAATGTATCCATATTAACGCCGTACACTGGTATGTCATCGTTAAAACGGAATCCAAACCAATCGCCCCGATAATACTGAAGGTTAGAACGGTTTACGTCTATATATAATTTGCCGGGAGTTGGTGGCGCAATACTGATTTTGTCTTCAACCGGCATGCTCACTTTAAAATTGCTGCCAAATGTTCCTATCAGGAAGATAATACAGATCCAACCCAATACCCACAAGCCGCCGAATGTATAACCGAGGTAATTATTTTTAGAACGCACACCCATGATGCGTCTTACCAGCCAGGTAATTAGCCCTACCAGCGGTACACCCAGGAAAAGAATCAGCGTACCCCAGGCCAGCAAATTCTGCGCGGGGCTTTCCAGTATAAAATTCTTTAAAGGAAAAGCAGCCATGCCACCAAAAATTAAAGCAATCAATACTCCAAAAAGTGAAAGGGCAATAATACCTGCAATGAAAAGAAAGAATGCCTTGAACAATATGCCAATTACTTGTCCTGCGCCATTGCCTGCCCGTCTGGCAAGTGGTGCGGCTTCCGCAGCGAAGCCTTTTGCATGTGTGCCGGCTGTTTGACCGAAAGTACTTGCACGGTGACCCAGATCCTGCGCTGTTTGTTTAACTTCCTGTCCCCACTTTTCCGCCTTTGTTTTAAAATTTTCCAGATCTTCCTTCACGGTATCGGCAATGGAATTAAGGTCTACTTTTTCTCCGCGCATTTCTAACTTTTCAGAGGCGGTGGAAGCAAAAGGAACGGCTATCCACAGAATAATATAAGTGACAATCAGCGTGCTGCTAAGAGAACCGGTAATGATGCGCGGGCCAAAACCAAAATCCCAGTTCCACCACAGCGCGTTCATGCTGGCAGATATTAAACCTATAATTAGGGGTAAGGCAAAAACCAAACGGGGTATCCAGCTATCGATATTAAAATAAGAAGAGAGACCACCACAAACGCCTGCTAAAACACGATCATCTGCATTGCGGTAAAGACGTTTGGTAATATTGGTTTGTAAGGATTGTGATGGAACAATGATCCACAATAATATATACAACCAGAAAAGCGGCGCAATTAAAATCACAAATATTACGCGTAAAATTACCGGGTCAATGCCCAGGTAGTTGGCCAGGCCGCTACACACACCACCTACAATTTTATCATCTGCATTACGGTATAAACGTCCGCGACCTGCATTATTAGTCGTGTAAGTGCCTGAAGAATACGTTTGATTTGATTGCTGATTTGCCTGTTGTGTATAGGTAGTATCTGCAGGTGCGCCGGCTGGTTCGTCAAAATCCTGCGGGCGGCCAATGCTGCTGATAACGGCATTAACATCTTCATCTGCAATGCATGCAGTTCCGCGTTTCAGGCGCTCAGAAAAAAGCTCAGCGATGCGGCTCTCAATATCATTAACAATTTCATCGCGGCCTTCTTCATTGGCAAAATACTTTCGCAGGCTGTCTACGTATTGTTTCAGTGTTTCGTAAGCCGATTCTTCAATTGGTATTACGCGCCCCTGAAAATTTATATTGATAATCTTTTTCATTGTACTGCTGTTTTGAAGTTGAAGTTAGAAGGATGGGTTTTGGTTAGTGGTATCTGGCATGCTGTCTGTTTTTTTAGCCAGCGCATTCACGGCGTTGGCCAATTCTTTCCAGGTAGCTTCCAGCTCATTGTAAAAGGCCTGGCCTTTTTCAGTGAGTGAAAA